>CALKVW010000097.1 GCA_938004785.1 uncultured Polyangiaceae bacterium | reverse complement strand
GAGATCGGCGGACGCTGGAGAGCTCGTGGATGCGACGAGCATCGCGAGCGTGAGAGCGAGCGGGAGACTTCTCATGGGGGGGTGCGATCGAACGACGAGCTGCGGGAGCAGCTTACACTCGCACCGAGCGTGTTGACGAAATGGACCCGTTCTCGCGCTCGGGCGCGGTGGTACGAGGTCGAGCATGAAGACGACCCCGAGCGACTCCATCCTCGCTTCGCTCGCGCTTCCCCTCGCCTTGGCCTCCGCGTGCGGCGCACCGCCGCCTCCGCCCTCGCCGCCGCCGCCCGCGCCGCCCACGGCCACCGAACCGAGCGCCCAGCCGAGCGCGACGCCAGAAGCCGCGCCTCCGGCTCCCGTCGCCGAGCCCACGCCGACCACCCCCTCGTCGCGCTGGACGGGAGGCTTCGCGACGCCCGAGAGCGTCGTCTACGACCCCGCCGGCGATCGTTACCTCGTCTCGAACATCAACGGCCGCCCGGTCGACGTCGACAACGACGGCTTCATCAGCGAGCTCTCGCCCGACGGCACGATCAAGAACCTGAAGTGGATCGAAGCCGGCAAGGGAGGCGCGAAGCTCGATGCCCCCAAGGGCATGGCCATCAGCGGCGACCTGCTCTACGTCGCCGACCTCGACAAGGTGCGCACCTTCAGCCTGAAGACCGGCGCGCCGAAGGGCGAGATCAAGCTCGAGGGCGCCTCCTTCGCCAACGGCGTCGTCGCGGGGCCCGACGGCAAGGTCTACGTGTCGGACTCCGGCCTGAAGATGAAGGGCAGCGAGTTCGAGCCGAGCGGCACCGACGCGGTGTGGGTCATCTCGAAGAAGAAGGCCACGGTGATCGCGAAGAGCACCGAGCTCGGCAAGCCGAACGGGCTCGCGATCGACGAGAAGGGCCTGCTCGTGTGCACCTTCGGCAGCGGCGAGGTCTATCGCCTCGGCGCGGATGGCGCGCGCAGCGACGTGCAGAAGCCGCCCAAGGGTGGCCTCGACGGCCTGGTGTTCTTCGGCGGCGACGTGCTCGTCTCGAGCTGGGAGGGATCGGCCGTGTACCGAAAGACGCCGGGCGGCGACTTCGCCCCCATCGTCGTGGGCGCCAAGGCGCCGGCCGACTTCGCCGTCGACACGAAGCGCAAGCTCGTGATCGTGCCGCGCTTTCTCGACGACGCCGTGGAGGCCTACCCGATCCCCTGAGCCGAGCCGACGCGCGCTTCGCCCGCGTGGTATCCTCGAGGGCTGGCGCGCATCGCGCGCTCGGATTCGAGCTGGCTCGCTCGCGCGTTCATGGTGGAGGCGGCCAGAAGGGGGAGGCGCGACGCGCATGAACGGTGAGCATTCCCCGGCCGGAGACGAGAGCTTCGATGCCGCCAGGCTCCGCAGGTTGGTGCGCCTGTGCGAGGTCTCGGCGGCGACGCACTCGGCGATCGTGCACCTGCGCGACGCGCAGGAGCTCTACCGCGAGGTCTGTCGCATCGCGGTGGAGCTCGGCGGTCTGCGTATGGCCTGGGTGGGCCTGCTCGACGACGCGGGCACCCGCCTCGTGCCCGTGGCGTTCTACGGGCACGAGGATGGGTACCTGGGCACCCTCGACGTGAGCTTGCTCGACTCCCCCGTCGCGCGCGGCCCCTGCGTGCGGTCGATCCGCGAGCGGCGCGCCATCCACACGGTCGAGATCGAGACCGATCCGTCGATGGCGCCGTGGCGCGTCGAGGCCGCGAAGCGCGGCTACCGCTCCAGCGCGGCCTTCCCACTGCTGGTCGAGGGCCGCTCGATCGGCCTCTACTCCGTCTTCAGCGCCTCTCCCGGGCACTTCGACCGCGAGGAGCTGCAGCTGCTCGGCAGCATCGCGCAGAACCTCTCGCTCGCGGTCGAGTCGCACCGACGCAGGGAGGCCCGCGAGCAGGCCGAGGAGGCGCTGCGCAAGAGCGAGGAGCGCTTCCAGCTCTCGGCCCGCGCCTCCGCGGCCGGCTTGTGGGATTGGGATCTCGCGAGCGGCGAAGTCTGGTTCTCGCCCCGCTGCGCCGAGATGCTCGGCTACGCACCCGGTGAGCTCGGCTCCCGCGCCGACGTCGGCGCGAAGCTCATCCACCCCGACGACCTCGCCCGCATCGAGCGGGCCGTCGAGGCGCACACCTCGGGCGAGGCGGAGCGCCTCGACGTCGACGTGCGCATGCGAGCGAAGTCCGGAGCGTGGCTGTGGATCCACTGCACCGCGCAGGCGGTGTTCGACGCGAGCGGTAGGGCCACCCGCATGGTGGGCTCCAACAGCGACATCACCGAGCGTCGGCTCGCGCAGCTCGCGCTCGAGGAGAGCGAGCTGCGCTTTCGAGAGCTCGCGGGGCACGTGCACGAGGTCTTCTGGATCATCGACGCCGCGCGCAGCAAGACGCTCTACGTGAGCCCAGCCTACGAGTCGATCTGGGGCCAGAGCTGCGAGAGCCTCTACGCCTCGTGGACGGCGTGGCTCGACGCCGTTCACCCCGACGATCGCGCGCGCGTCGAACGCGTCGTCCGGGGGACCGACCCGCCGCAGGCGCACGACGAGGTCTACCGGATCCACCGCCCCGACGGTTCGATGCGTTGGATCCGTGATCGCGGCTATCCGGTCCGCGACGCCTGCGGGGAGGTCTACCGCGTCGTCGGCACCGCCGAGGACATCACCGAGCAGAAGAAGCTCGAAGCGCAGCTGCTCCGGACCCAGAGGCTCGAGAGCATCGGCCGCCTCGCCGGCGGCGTCGCCCACGACCTCAACAACACGCTCCACCCGATCACGCTCGCCACCGAGCTGCTCGCGACAGGCGAGTCGGACCCCGAGCGACTCAGGCTCTTCGAGACCATCGAGAGCAGCGCTCGGCGAGGCAAGGAGATGGTGCAGCAGGTCCTCGCCTTCGCGCGGGGGGGGGTCGACAGCAAGCTCAGCCGCGTCGACCTCGGCGTCGTGGCGCGCGAGGTGCGCAACGTCTTGCGCAACACCTTCCCCAAGAACGTCGAGCTCGTCATCGACGAGGCCCCTGGGCTGTGGCGGGTCGACGCAGACGCCACGCAGCTGCACCAGGTGCTCGTGAATCTATGCGTCAACGCGCGCGACGCCATGCCAGGCGGCGGGAAGATCCTCATCATGCTCTGCAACGAGCTCGCTCGCGCCGAGCCGTGCGGCGAGCCGAAGCGGCTCGTGCAGCTCCGCGTGATCGACGGCGGGGCCGGCATCGCGCCCGAGCACCTCGAGCAGCTCTTCGATCCCTTCTTCAGCACCAAGGAGGCGGGGCAAGGCACCGGCCTCGGGCTCCCCACGGTGCTGCGCATCGTGGAAGGCCACGGCGGCACCATCGACGTCGAGAGCCAGGTCGGCCAGGGCACGAGCGTGCACATCCGCCTGCCAGCCGCGTCGTCCGGCTCACCCTCCGAGGCCCCGCCGAGCTCGACGAAGCGCCTACCCCGCGGCCAGGGGGAGCTCGTGCTCGTCGTCGACGACGAGCAGAGCATCCAGTTCGTCGCCAAGATGACGCTCGAGCGCTTCGGCTACCGCGTGCTCGTGGCCTCGCAGGGAGAAGAGGCCCTGCGCCTGCACCGGGCGCGTGCGCAGGAGATCGACCTCGTGCTCACCGACGTCTCGATGCCCGTCATGGACGGCCCGACCCTCGTGAGGGAGCTGCGAAGCCTGAACCCAGGGATCCTGGTGGTGGCGTCGAGTGGCATCGCAACGAACAGCCACCACTTCGAGGAGCACGACACCGCGCGGACGATCTTCCTCCCGAAGCCCTACTCGTCGTCGCTCTTGCTCGAGACCGTGCGCGCCGCCTTCGAGCATCGATCCGTGTCAGCGAACCGACCTCGCGTCGAGCCGTGAGTCGCGCGAAATTCGCGCCAGCCTGCATGACTTGCGTGAGCACAGTTCAGCCCGCTCGAGCACCTCGCGGCGCGGACCACGTAGTTGCTCAGGTTTCACGGAACGCGCACGCTGCTCCGCGGCGCATCACATGCCGATACGTCACGTAATGCCACGCATCACCCATCTCCTTACGACACGTAATGCCGTGACTCCGGCGCCGAGTTGCGCTGATCTGACCTGTGGCGAGGCTTCGCCAGAGAGCATCATGCGAGCGCTCGAGAATCATCCCATCGCGGTGTCGAAGGCGGAGCACCGAGCGTCGCTCGGTGGTCGTCGATGGCCTTGATGCGCGCCACCCCCGCCTACTCGTCCGCGGCTCCGGTGCTCGTCATCGAAGACGACGCGGCCGTGCGCTTCGGCATCGTGGCGACCCTGCGCGCGAGCTCCCACCACGTCGTCGAAGCAGCAAGCATCCAGGAGGCCCTCGCGCTCTACGAGCGACACCGGCCGGAGATCGTGATCACCGATCTGCGACTGCCCGATGGCAACGCGCTCGAGCTCTTGCCCCAACTGAGGCAGCTCGACCCAGGCGTCGTGATGTTCGTCGTGACCGGCTACGCAACGATCGACACCGCGGTCGCGGCCGTCAAGCAAGGCGCCGACGACTTCCTCACGAAGCCCGTGGAGATGGGCCGTCTGCTCAGCCTGGTCGACAACACGGTCGCGCGCCTCGCCACGAAGCGCTCGGCGCCCCGCGCGATCGCGACGCCGAAGCTCGGGACCTCGACGAGCCGCATGCGCCAGCTCGAGCGTCAGATCGAGCGGCTGCGGGACACCGACTGCTCGGTGCTGATCCTCGGCGAGACCGGCACGGGCAAGAGCACCATCGCGCGGCGCATCCACCGCATCGGCGCGCGCTCGGCGGGCCCCTTCGTCGAGGTGAACTGCTCGGGGCTGACGCGCGAGTTCGTCGAGAGCGAGCTCTTCGGTCACGAGCGAGGGGCCTTCACCGGCGCGCACGCGTCGAAACCGGGCCTCTTCGAGGTGGCCTCCGGCGGCACGCTCTTCCTCGACGAGATCGGAGACATCGATCCGCAGGTGCAGCCCAAGCTCCTGAAGGCGCTCGAGGAGAAGCGCTTCCGCCGCATGGGGGACGTCAAGGAGCGACACGTCGACGTGCGTCTCATCGCCGCGACGCACCACGACCTGCTCGAGGCCGTGACCGAGAAGAGGTTCCGCGCCGACCTCTACTACCGCGTGAGCACCTTCACGCTCACGATGCCGGCGCTGCGCGAGCGCCCGGAAGACGTCGTCTCGCTCGCGCGCGAGCTGCTCGCAGCACGCGGCAACGCCGAGGTCGAGCTCGCGCCCGACGCGCAGGACAAGCTCGTCGAGTACACCTGGCCGGGGAACATCCGCGAGCTGAAGAACGTGCTCGAGCGCGCCCTCCTCCTGCGCTCGGGCGAGCAGCTCAGGGCCGCCGACATCCACCTCGACGCGAAGCCCTCCGGCCTCGTGCGGAGCCGCCCGCTGGGTGATCGTGGCTCACCGCTGCTCGGGCCACAGGCGCGCGCCGCCACGCGCGACGAGCTCGAGCGAGAGCACATCCGGCTCGCGCTCGCAGAGGAGAACGGGCGCGTGGAGGCGGCCGCGAAACGGCTCGGAATCCCGAGGAGCACCCTCTACCAGAAGCTCAAGTTGCTCGGCATCGCGCCCTCGCGCAGCCGGGGACTGCGCGCCGTCGAGGGCGGCCCCACGAACGAGGGCGACGACTGACGCTCAATCGGCGTCGTCGGCGGCTGGGATCAAGATCGCGAAGCTCGTCGGGCATCCGGCGGCTGCGCTGAGCTCGATGCGGCCGCCGTTGTCCGTGGCGATCTGCTGCGCGATGGAGAGCCCGAGCCCGGTGCCGCTCGGCTTCGTCGTGTAGAACGGGTCGAAGATCCGCGGCAGCTCGCCCGGCGCGATGCCCGGTCCTTCGTCGAGCACCTCGAAACGCAGCCAGGCCTGCGGAGGTGGCGGCATCGTCTTCCGGACGCGCGGCTCCGGCTCGCGTGGGACCACGCGCGTCACGCGGAGGAAGACCTTCGAGGGGCAGCCCGCCGCGTCGAGCGCGTTGTCGAGCAGGATCACGATCGCCTGCACGAGCTGCCCTTCGTCGACGAAGACGTCTGGCAGCTCGGTGTCCATGTCGACGCGGATCTCCTCGCCCGCGGCCATCGTGCGCGGCCCGACGCCTGCGAGCGCGGCGGAGCAGATCGTCCAGGGGCGGTGGGCGGAGCGCCGAGGTGCCGCCGGGCGCCCGAACTGGAGGGAGGTGCGCACGAGACGCTCCATGCGCTCGAGCACGCGCAGCATGCGGGCTGGATGCTGGAGCTGCAGCCCGCTGCTCGCGAGCTCCTCGGCCAGCTCCTCGGTGAGCGAGCGCAGCGCCGCGACCGGGTTGCGGACCTCGTGCGCGAAGCCAGCCACCATGGTGCCCATCGCCGCGAGGTGCTCGAAGCGGCGGCGCTCGAGCTCGCGGCGTCGATCCTCCCGGGCGTCGCGGAAGATGAAGAAGTAGCCGCCGCTGGCGTCGGGCCCGGTGCTGCCGCGGGTGATGGTCAGCTCGAGCTCGGCCTCCGCGCCGGTGCTCGTCACGCACAAGAGCTGCATCGTCTGCTTCGCCTGGTCGGCGAGCAGCTCGGCGACCGCGCTCTTGAGCCCGAAGACCTGCCCGACGTCGGCGCCGAGCGCGGACTCGTCGAGGTCCATCAGCTCGCGTGCAGCCCTGTTCACGTAGACGATCCGACCGTCGAGGTCCGCGGTGATGATCCCCACCTCGACGGCGTCGAGCACCTCGAGGTCGAAGCACTGCTGCTCTCCCAGGCGCTCTTGGAGGAACTCGAGCTCGGCGCGTGCCTGCATCATCGGCGTGACGTCACGTTGCACGCCGGCCATCCAGCGCGTCGGCTCGCCGCCGAAGTCCAGCGGCACGACGCGGAGCTCGTTCCAGAAGAGAGAGCCGTCCTTCCGGTAGTTGCGAACGATCGCGGTGGTGCTCTCGCGCGCCGCGACGGCGCGGCGGACGCGGTCGACGCCGGCCTGGTCTCGGTCGCCGCGCTGCAAGAGACGGCAGTTCTTCCCGAGCACCTCGACGTCGGTGTACTGCGTGAGCTGCTCGAAGTACGAGGTGACCTCGACCAGCGGCGTCTCGGGTGAGCTCGTGTCGACGATCGAGAGCGCGTTCCCCGAGGCGTCGATCACGGCGTCGGCGATCGCGCCCGCGAGCCTGGCGCGCCCCAGCTCGACGGCGAGCCGCAGGCGGCGCGCGAGCCCGGTCGGCGTCGTGCGCTCGAGCTCGATCACGTCGGCTGCGCCCACCGCCTCGGCCAGGCGCTCGTCGATGGATTGAGCGGCGACGAGCACGAGCGGCGCCTCGAGCCCCGGGCGCTGCTGCCTCCAGAGCAGCAGCGCGTCGGCCGAGAGATCACGCAGGTCGATGACGAAGGCCGCGGGGGTCGAGGCGTAGGGTTCGTGCGCCATCGCCGAGGTCCGCTCGACGCAGAGCTGCTCGACGAGCGAGTCCTCGAGCTCCGGGAGCCGACCGATCACGACGAGCCCGGAGCGCAGCACCACCCTACGCGCGAACCGGGGGTTCACGCCGGGCATCACGGCTCCGCCGGCCCCACCCGTGATGCGACACGGCGCGCGGGCGCCGGGAGCTTCGGCGCCGCGCGCAGGCGCGAGAACGTCGGGTGCTCGAGCGGCGGAGCTTGCTCGAGCTCCTCGCGCGTGAGTCGGCGCCGGCGCTCGCCCTCGAAGGCCTCGAGCACCACGTCGATGTCGACGCCGTGTCGACCGAGCGCGACGACCCCCTCGACGATCGTGGACGCGAGCGCCTCGGGGCCCTGGGAGGGGAGCGGCTCGCCGAGGTAACGGAGCGCTCCGTCTTGCACGCCGAAGGCCTCGGGTCGGAGATCGAGCCCGAAGCCGTGGCGCGTGGAGGTGCGAATGGCGTCGACCAACGCGGCGCCGTAAGCCTCGAGCAGCTCACGGGGGTCGTCGGCCTCGGGATCGAGCGATCGGAGCTCGGACTCGAGCGTCGGGATTTCTGGTCGGAGTGACCAGAGCCACCAAGCACCGTCTTCGCTCTCCTGCAGCAGCACGACGCTGTCGCGTGGGAGCAGCCCCTCGAGCTGTGTGCGTTGGCGTGCGTGTCGGACGAGCGCCGCCCTCGCGTCTTCGGAAGAGCCGAAGCGCGAATCGATCGACGACTGCATCACGTAGCCGCCTGCACGATGGACGATCGCTCCGTCGTCGCCCACGCGGGGCCGCGAGGCGAGCGCGCCCGCCGCATCGAGGCTCGAGAGGATGCTCCGGCCGGTGTGGGCGGGCCAGATGCAGCCGGTGGGCACGTCGGCGCACGGTAGCGCGACGCTGCCCGGGTCGACCGGTGCGCGCTCGAGCAGGTGCTCCGGGGGGGTGAGCGCCTCGAGCTCTCCGAGGCGCAAGGCCGCCGACGCCTCCTCGAGCAAGAGCTCGGCGGCCCACTCGGGGTCGATCGCCTGCGCCTCCAACCGAGCATGCACGGCGTCGCGCGTGTCGGCGCGGCGGACCTCGAGCCACAGGCCCTCGCGCTCGGCCGTCGCCTGCATGGACCTCGAGAGCCCACGCACCGCGCTCACGAAGGTGTCGACGACGCCGACGCCATCCTTGGCCATCGCCTCGATGACCGGCAGGCCCTCACGCCCGAGGGCCGCGAGCACACGCCGTCCGTCGACTGCGTCGCGCTGGTCCTGCTTGTTGGCCTGCACGACGAGCGGCACATGTCCGCCTCGCTCGGCGGCGATGCGCTCCACGAGCTCGAGCCCCTCACGCGCACGCTCGAGGCCCGACTCGCTGCTGTCGCACACGTAGATGATGACGTCGGCCGCTTCGAGCAGATGCCTGCGACGAGGTCCGAGCACCAGCTGGCCCGGCACGCTGATGACCTGGCACAAGAGCGGAATGCCCGCGACGACCCCCGCCGGGAGCTGCATCCAGTCGAAGTACAGCGTGCGACCGTAGAGCTCGGCCGGCGAATACACCTCGGTCGCCTTCTGTGCCGCGAACATCGCGGCGAGCTGCTGCAGGTTCGTCGTCTTGCCGGCGCCGGCGACGCCATCGTAGACGACGCGCACGCAGAGTCGCTGCTCACGAGGGTCGAAGATCGCCATGCCGTCAGCCTCTCGATGCTCGGTGTCGGGCGCGCCTGTTCAAGATCCTGGCCGCGCAATGGGCGCCGGCCTCACCGGCGATGACCAGCTCCCCGAGTCGGAACGCGAGCGCGCTCTCCCGACCGGCTCGCGCACGCTCGGGTGGCAGGCGCACGGCGACCAAGGGCTCGCCGGCGCTGAACGCCGCCACGAGGTCGAGCGCCGAGCTCGCCCATCGGGCCAGCCGCGCGAGCGCCTGCGCCTCGGCAGGCGCCTCGCCGTAGAGGGCGATCGGCTCGGGCGTCGCACGATCGACGCTGCGCACGAAGGCCGCGGCCCAACCCTCGGGCGAGAAGCACGCGACCATCTCCGCCTCGGCGAGGCGGGCGGCCTCGGAGCGTGTGGCCGCGCCGCTCCGCGCGAGCAGCTCCGCCGTGCCGAAGGTGAAGCGAGGGCTGTAGCCGGCGCGCCTGCGCCGGAGGAAGTGGCCGGAGCGCTGGGGGCCCGTCAGGCGGCGGAGTGACTCGACGGTGTGCTGAGCGAGCGCGGCGCGCAGGTCGCCGGCGCTCACGACGCCGCGCCCCACGAGGTACTCGCCCAGCGGCACCCGAGCGTCGCGGCAGGCTCGATAGAGCTGCTCCATCGAGCCGGCGTCGAGCCCTGCGCGCTCCACGAGCAGCTCGGTGAGGCGCCGCGACAGCCCGGCCGCGGCTGCCCAGCAGATGCGCGCGTGTTCGATGTAGATCGACCCGCGCACTTCGCCTGCCTCGACGACGAGCTCACCCGCGGCGTCGCGCTCGAGGTCGTCGACGAAGGCGCAGAGCTCCGCCACCGTGCCGAGGCGCACGTCGCGCGCCGCCGCGTGAGGGAGCTCCAGCACGCTCATGCGAGGGCACCGAAGCGATCGGCCACCTCCCCGAGCCAGGAGCGCAACAGCGCGACGTTCGCGCCGCGAGCCGCGAGCCCCATCACGACCAATTCGGGTCGGTTCGGCACACGCGCGAAGGCGTGCACCCAGGCGTCCGAGGCGACGAACGCATCGGGCGAGCCCGGGCCCGCGCTCGCCGCGTCGTCCAGCTCGGGAGAGCGGCACAGGTCGGGGGCGGAGAGCGCCGCGAGCTCGACGAGCTCGTGCGGCACGTCGCCGCGCACGTACATGCCGAGCAAGAGGCCCGCCGAGCCGTCCATGCAGGCGAGCGCCTCCACGTCGGGCCTCGCGTCGAGCGCGTCTCTCATGGTGGCCTCGAGCGCCATCACGTCGCCACCTGCCCGCTGTGCTTGTTCACGACGTTGCGCACGATGGCGATGTTCGATCCGGCTCGATCCGCGGCGAGGTAGATGAACAGCGTGGGCGAGAGGATCTTGATGAAGTGGATCTGGTCGCCGAGCGTGAGGATCATGTCCTCGAGGTTGGTGCGCAGGTTGAGCGCCTTCATGATCTTGAGCTTCTGCTTCACCAGCTCGCTGTTGTAGGCGCTGGCGACCGCCAGATCGAAGTCCCCGCGCATCGATCGGACCGCGAGCGTCATGCCCGAGTCGATGTCGACGAGCGACGCGGCGATGAAGCCCGGGATGTCCGAGACGAAGTGGTCGAATGCGTCGTTGATGATCTTGTCGTTTACCATGTGCTCTCCTTCTGTCGTCTCGGATCCGACCGTGCTCAGCCGAACCAGCCCTTCTTCGCCCGCTTCTTGAGCTCCTCGAGGAGCTCGGTGATCTGGTTGCGTAGCTCGGCGACGGCGTCGTCGGCGCGCGTGTGGGCCTCCTGCACGTCGGCCCCGTGCTCGGCGAGCGCGAGCTCCACGCGCGCGATGCGCGCCGAGACCAACTCGCCGAGCTCACGGCGCACCGCGACGTCGAGCGCGTCGAGCTTCTGCACGGCGACGGCCAGCGGCTCGAGCTGGGTGCGCCGTGCGGCGGCCTCGCGACCGAGGTTCTCGCCGAGCTCGCGGAGTGTGATGGCGATCTTGCCGATCGGCTCGACCTGACCCCGGAGCGCGCCGAGGTCGCGACCGATCTCGACCAAGCCGTCGCGCAGCTCGAGGCTCTTCAGCTCCGCGCCGAGCGCGTCGATCGACTTTCGCAGCGGCAAGAGGCTCGCGGCGGCGAGGTCGCGGTCGCTCCGGGAGCGCGCGTCGAGGGCCGAGAGCACGTCGACCTTGAGCTGCTCCTTGCTCCGCGTCAGCGCCCCGCCGAGCTCGTCGACCCGCGCGACGACCCGCGCGCTCAGCTCGGGCAGCGGGGCGAGCTCGGCCCTGAGCTCGGCGAGCTCGCCCCGCGTCTCTCTGCGGGATTGCTCGAGCTCGCCCCTCAGCTCCGCGACGACGCCGAGCATCTCGGCGCGGCTCTCCTCGAGCTGGTGACGGAGCTCCGCGAGCGCCTCGTCGTCGCTGCCTCGTGGCGGCGTGCGCGCCTCGATCGCCGCGATGGTCTCGGCCACGAAGCGCCCCTCGATGGCGCTCAGGGTCTGGGCGACGAAGCGACGCTCGAGCTCCCCGACGTGCTCGACGACCGTGTCGCGCAGCACCTGACGCAGGGCCGTGAGCAGCGGGTTGCCTTCGACGCGCGCGGGGGGCGTGCCTGCGGGCGGCCGCACGGTCTCTCGCTCCGGGTCCGAGCCGGCGCTCTCGAGGCTCGTGAGCACGTCGCGCAGGGCGCGCTCGAGCGTCTCGACGACGCCGTCGCCGCTGGAGGCCGCAGCTTCGACGTGGGGCCACTCGGCGCCCAGCTCCGCGGCGACCTCCGCGGCAGCGCGCGCCTCCGCGAGGTCGACCTTGTTCACCTGCACGAGCACCGGCAGCGTCGTGCGTCGCTCGGGTTCGATCAGCGCCCTCACGAGCTCGGCGGACGCTCGGTTCGCGTCGCGCGCCGAAGGGTGCGCGTCGAGCACCAGCACCACGCCGTCGGCGGCACGCAGCAGCGCGCGGAGTTGCGGTGCCGTCGGTGGTCCCTGGCTCGCGACCACCCTCACGCTGAGGCCGCAGTCGCGGAACTGCAGCGCGGACGGGGGATGCCAGTCGAGGGCGATCGTCTCTCCGAGCTCGTCGCTCGCGGCGCGCTGCGCTTCGACCCCACGCGCGCCCGCGTGACGACCGAGCTGCTCCAGGTTGGTCGCCTTGCCGGCCCCGAAGGGACCGATGTAGGCAATCGTCGTCTCCACACGCCGCTCGCGCACGTTGAGAAAGGCCATCGCTTCCGCTCCTCACCCCGACCCGTTCGCGGAGGGCTTCGCAAGCCGCGTTCCATGGCGCGACAGCGCGGGCGTCCATGTCATTGCTGCTCCGAGCGACGGAACGCGTCCGACGAGCTCGTCTGGAATCTGGACGAGCTGGACGAGTCTGAGACACCAGACGTCCTCCAGAGGAGACACGGCGCGCTCGCGATGGCCTGCGCCGCCGAATTCCGCGCGCACCGCCCGGGCAGGCTCGCTGGCACGGCCGCTGCAATCGCCGCTCGGGCATGGCGGCCACGGACGACTCGAGACGCATCCTCCTCGTCGATGACGAGGAGTCGCTGGCGTGGTCGCTGGCGAGCCGTCTCGCGAAGGTCCGCTCGAAGCACTCGGTGATCACGGCCAACGACGGCGCGAGCGCGCTCGAGATCATGGGTCGTTCGCCCATCGATCTGCTCATCGCCGACATCCGCATGCCCGGCATGAGCGGCATCGATCTCGTGCTCACGGCACGCAAGGCTCGCCCCGATCTGCCGGTGATCGTGATGACGGCCTTCACCTCGGCCGACGTGAACAGGCTGAGCCCGGGCCCCTTCACGGGCTTTCTCGAGAAGCCCTTCGAGTTCGAGCGCTTGCTCGAGCTCGTCGACGCGGCCTTCAAGCCGGCGAAGGTCGGCTTCTCGGGCGCGATCTCCGTGCAGACGCTGCCCGACGTGGTGCAGCTCTACGTGCTCTCGACCGCCACCGGCGTGCTGTCGATCAAGCACCACAGCGGACAGGGCGAGATCTGGTTCGACCAGGGCCGCATCCAGCACGCGGTGAAGGGAGAGCTCGTCGGCGACGAGGCCTTCTACGAGATCATGATGTGGAGCGGCGGCGAGTTCAGCATGCGCGGCGGCGTGCAGACCGCCGAGAGCACCGTGGCTTCGAACTGGCAGGAGCTGCTCATGGAGAGCTGCCGCCGCATCGACGAGCGCGCCAGGAACGAGAGCCGCCCCTCGGGCACCGGTTGGACCCAGGCCCCTCCCGCCCCCGAGGAGTGGGAGCCGGATCCATTCGCAGACTTCGACCTCAGGGCGGCCCAGAACACCGCACCGAGTTCGCTCGACGTACGACACAACGAATCATTGGAGGTCACGATGAACATCAAGGACAGTCTCGCCAAGCTCAACCAGATCGACGGCTTCGTGGGGGCGGCGCTCGTCGACTCCGAGAGCGGCATGCTGCTCGGCCAAGAGGGCGGTGGCGCGCTCAACCTCGAGGTCGCGGCGGCGGGCAACACCGAGGTCGTCAAGTCGAAGCGCAAGACGATGAACAACCTCGGGATCAAGGAGAACATCGAGGACATCCTCATCTCGCTGACGAAGCAGTACCACCTGATCCGTCCGCTCCGCGGGCGCCCCGCGCTCTTCTTCTACGTGGCCCTCGACCGCAGCCGCGCGAACCTCGCGATGGCGCGCATCGCGCTCGCGGACGTCGAGAAGGACCTGATGGTCTGAGGCGGCCAGGCCCTCGGACGAGCTTCGCGCGCATGATTCCCAAAAGATCGCTCTTCACGCTCGCGAAGGTCCTCCGGGGGATCCCCATCCTCGGCACGCTCGAGGGCACACCCGCCGCGCGGGCGGGACTGCGCTATGGAGACATCCTCATCTCGGTCAACGGGGTGCGGACGACGAACGTCGCCGAGTACGTCGAAGCCAAGGCCGCCCGCACGGACGGGATGGACATCGTGGTGTTCCGCGCAGGCGAAGAGCAGGCCCGGGAGCTCGTCTACGACGAGCTCGTCGACACCGATCCGCAGAAGATACTCGACGAGCTCATCAGCCTGCGCATCGGCAACCTCGACGAAGGCAGCGATCCGACCGGACAGGCCTGAGCACGACGGTGACGCTCAGCCGGTGCCGTCGAGCGCCGCGTGCGTCATGGCGACGAGCCTCTCCGAGGACTCGAGCGCATAGTGCAGCGCTTGGAGCACGTTGGCGCGCTGCTCGGGCGTGGCGTCGGCCAGGAAGGGCGCGGCCGCCGCTTCTCCCTCGAACGCGAGCGCCAGAAAGTCGAGGTTCGCCCGCACGCCAGCGATGGCGTTGTTCAGCCGGTGGAAGCTCTCTCTGCGCAGCTGCTGCGCGCGTGCCTGGGCGTCGAGGCGCTCGAGCAGGCGCGCGACACGCGCGTCGAGCCCGAGCCCGCTGCGCTCGGCGATCGCCGCGATCCGCGCGTGCGTGGCGCCGGCCGTGAGCTCGCCCGAGGCCTGCGCCACGACGGCCTCTCGGATGGCGTCCCATCCGTTCTCCTCAGCTTCCCCCATGGGGGCATCGTGACACCTCACGAGGAGCCCGTCGACGTGGAGGCGGGTTGTCTCCCGCGAGGATGCCCGGTATCGAGAGGCATGCGTCGCTTCGCCAGCATCTTGCTCTTGGTCTCGACCCTCCCTGCAGCCACCGCCTGCGGCACGAGCTTCGTCTCCGCGAAGTCGACCTCGTCGCCGGCGCTCATCGCCGAGGCTCACTCTCCGGCGGAGGTGCGCGCAGCCGTCATCCGCGCGCTCTCGGAGCAGCGCTACACGACCGAGGGCGAAGCGCCGGGTGAGATCCGCGCGCGCTTCGAGCGAGGCGATCAGCGCTTCCGTGTGCGCGTCGCCTACTCGGAGACGCAGTACGCGGTGCACTACACCGACAGCGTCGGCTACGAGGTCCACCCGCAAGAGGGCGGCGACACGCTCATCGAGAACCGCTACGCGCGCCTCGTCGACAAGCTCAAGAAGGCCGTCGAGCGCGAGCTGCGCAAGCCCGCCGAGGCGGCCGCGCAGCGCGAGGCCGAGGAGCGGCAATACCAGCTCATGCTCGAGCAGGCGCGCTCCGGCACGGCGCCCGCCCCTGCGCCCGCGGCTCCCGCCTCGCCCGTTCCAGGCATCGTCGAGGCCGCGGTGGGTGCCGCCGTGCCCGCGCTCCTGCCGGCCTCTGGCGGCGGCCCCGCGATCGAGCAGAACACCTCGGTGAAGCGCAGCGATCAGTCGCTCACCTGCACGATCAACGGCACGAGCTACGCGTGCCCGAGCCAGGCCGCCTTCGACCGCTGCGTGCGCCTCGACCCGAGCGAGTGCAAGCGCCGCTGACGACCTGGGGGAGCGCGAAGCCGAGCACGGGCGCTCGCACCGAGCGCCGTTCGGAGAGCTCCGGTCAGGTCTTCAGGCCCCTCGTCGGTCGGTGTCGTAGGCGCCGAGGGCGCTCGTATACCTGTGCAGGATCGCGGGCGGTTGGATGCCCGCCTTGCGAAAGCCCTCGCTCACGCGCAGATGCACGTCGGTCTCGAAGGTCTTCTCGTACTTGGTGTCGAGCACGTAGGGACGCGCCTTGATCTCGAAGGCGAGGTAGCGGTCCACGATCACCTGCTTGGTGAGCACGGGCACCTCGCTCCCGAGGAAGACGTAGCCGCTCGTGAGGCAGGCCTCGCGCACGATCTCCCTCGCGCGGTGCACGTCTTGGTCGATGCCCACGTAGAAGGTCATCGCCACCTGCATCTCGAGCTCGCCGTAGTTGCTGCTCGAGGTCACGTCGGTGAGCACCTTGTTGTTGGGGATGGTGACGATGTTGTGATCGAGCGTGTTCATCTGCACGCTGCGCAGCCCGATCTTGATGATGTCGCCGTACTGGCCGCCGTACTCGACGCGGTCGCCGACCTGGAAGGGGCGGTCGAACATGATGGTGATGCCTGCGATGAAGGCGGCGACCAGATCACGCATCGCGAAGCCCACCGCGAAGGCGAGCGCGCCGCCGATGACCGTGAGCGCCGTCGCGTCGAGGCGCACGCTCAGACCGACGCAGAGCGCCGCCGTCACGACGTAGACGGCGAAGCGCGTGATCGACTCGATCTTCTGGATGAGCAGCCGCTGGCTGGTGAAGCGCTCCCCGAGGCTCTCGGCGAGCCCGGAGACGACCCGCAGCGCGACGACCGCCGCGAACACGACGAGCAGGCTGAGCGCGACCCCGCCCCAGCGGATGAAGCCGGCGAGCGCCCCGACGTCGGGCATCTCCTGCGCCGACGCGCTGCTCGACGCCGAGAGCACGAGCGAGGAGAGCGAGAGCGCGAGCAGCCGACGAGTCGCCTGGTGATCGTGGGTGTAGCTCATGCGGTGGACCTCTCCGGCTGGAGCAGATAGCGCCGCTGGAGGAAGCGCGTGACGGTGCGGAACCAGGCCCAGCTCAGGCGGTGTCGGTCTCCCACGCGCTCGAAGAAGCCGTGAGCGCGGCCGTAGCGGAGGGCGTCTTCGACCTTGGCGACCGGGATCATCGTCGCCTGCGCGATCTCGGTGGCGCTCGCCTCTTCGAGGCGCACCACCGCACGCAAGACGAAGACCGCGCTGTCGGGCAGGCACTCGAGCTCGCGGATCTCTGCCGGACGGAACACCTTCACCTCGCATTCGCCCGCTTCGTTCGCGCCGAGGCAGTCGCTCCACGCATGCAGCGCCACACCCGGGTTGCCCTCGGCGTGGTCCCAGATCATCCGGTAGTAGGCGGCCTCGGTCGCGGCGCGCGCCTGCTCGACGTCGAGCTCGTCGGCCGTCTCGGGCAGCCGCTCCATCACGCGATCGAAGCTCGGCAGGAGCCCGGCCTCCTTGGAGCGCGTGCGCAGGAGGCGCCCGATGGCCTCTTCGGGCCAGCGACGCAGGAGCAGCACGTCGTCGAACACCGGCCGCGCGCCGCGGGCGAGCTCGAAGAAGCGCCACACGACCTGGTCGAGCGCGAACACCCAGACGCAATGGCGGCTGTAGCGGCGCGACAGCTCGAGGATGCGGTCGAACTCCTCGAGGCCCCCCATCGTGGGGCGGATCAAGCGCTGGGCGTCGTCGACGAGCAGGACGTGCTCGTTCTCGGGATCCTCGAGGATGCGCGCGATCTCCTCGTCGCTCGCGTCGCTCGGGAGCCCGAGCTTGGCGATGAGCAGGGTGCGCAGCTGGTCGAGGCTCGTGACCGAGCTCGCCACGATCGTGCGGTCTTCACGGATCGCGCGGATCCGCGAGAGCAAGGTCGACTTGCCGAGCCCGCGCTCACCGACGACGGCGAACACCCCGCCCCCGGGCCGGGCGATCCTCTCGAGCAGCGCGTCGGCTTCGGCGTCGATGGCGCTCCTGACGAGCTGCTCGGAGGCGTGATCGGGTCCGAGCGCGCGCCGTCTGACCTCGTCGAGCGGGGCGAGGCCGAGATCCGGTGCCTCGGCGCCTCGGCGGCTCATCTCGCGCCGGAAGAGGTAGGCGAGCACACGCTGGGTGAGCTCGAAGCCGCTGCTCCAGGTACGCACGCGACGGACGAGGCCGCCACCGACGAGCGCGAGCCCGCCGACGGCCGCGGGCGCGAGACTCCGCCAGCCGTCGCGCTTGGACGCGACCCAGCGGTAGAGCTCGCTGCGCTTGGAGCGACGCGAAGCGAGCTCGAAGACGACGGGCCTCCACCAGCGCAGGATCACGATCGAGAGCGGGATCGCGGCGAACCAGCAGAGGAAGAACACCCAGTGGTAGATCGTGCCCTCGCCCACGACGCGGCTCGTGACCGCGAGGACCGAGCCGACGAGCACGACGGCGCGCCCGACCAGGCGCAGCGAGGCGAAGCGCAGCTGGCTCGTCTGCATGCGCGTGATGCGCGCGGTCGCCACCGAGCCTCGCTCGGCGAGCGCGTCGATGAGGCGGACGACCAGCGCGCCGCCCACCGACCAGCCGAGCACCGCGAAGGCGAGGCGGACCTCGAGCAGGCTGGTGACCGACACCGGCAGCAGGCGATGGAGGAGCAGCAAGAGCAGCGCCAGCTCCAGGGTGCCGCGGACTTTGGCGATCACGTCGAGGGCGTGGCCGAAGAAGCCGCGGCGGAGCGCCCCTTCGCGGCGCTGCGCCTCGAGCAAGCGGCCCTGGGCCGCCTCGATGAGGCCCGGGGCGCGACGACGCCACCAGAGCAGGAGCGCGACGGGGAGCGACCACTGCAGGAGCAACCATCCGGCCGAGAGCGCCGCGTCGGTGCGTGCGGTGCCCGAGCGCGCGAGGCTCTCGGCGTAGTGGCGCACACCACGCAGGTGGGCCCGCATGACGAGCGTGACCTGCCAGAGCTCGGCCGAGGCTTGATCGCGCCCCGGCGACGCGAAGCCGCGCACGGCGTCGCGTTTGTCGGCGGAGAGCCACGGCGTGAGCGAGAGCCTCGCGGCGTTGAGCTTCTCGATGCGATCGAGCAAGAGCGCGCTCCTGTCGCGCTGGACCGCGCGCGTCAGGCCGACGAGCTCGCGCTCCTTTCGCTCGAGCGCGCCGCGCTGGGCTTCGACGGCGCTCGTGTCCAGATCGATGGCGAGCTCGCCGAGCGTGCTCGGGCCGACCGACGGCACGGCGACCTCCGCCGAGGAGAGCGCGGTGAGCGTGGTGTCGAGCTCGGCGCGCGCGCCGCGGAGGACCCCACGCAGCTCGTCGTAGAGCGCGTCGACTTGATCTTCGCGCGCGGTGCCCGAGCTCCGCGCGTCGACGGCCTCGCGCACGCGGCGTTGCCAGCTCAAGGTGAGCTCGCGGCTCTGCCCCAGCCGCTCTCGCACACGCATGAGCTCGGCCTCGAGCTCGGCCTGGCGCCGCTCGACGCCGGAGAGTCGAGCCTGCTCTTCGGCGAGCGCACGCGCGGCTTCGGTCTGCGCACGGCGCGCCTCCTTGAGCGCGCGGAGGCGACTCTCCTCGGCCGCCTGCGCGCGCTGGTCGGCGTCGAGGATGTCTTGACGGGTCTGGCTGCTGGTGTCCTTGCTGCGACGCTCGGCGTGCTGCTCGAGCAGGCGCTCCCGCTCCGCTCGGGGCAGCTCGTAGAAGCCGAGGCGCGCTTCGTCGAGCCTGAGCCTCGCCTCGAACAGCTGCACCTCGGGTGAGGAGGCCTCGGTGGTCGGCGCCGACTCGGGCTGGGTCTCGGGCGCCTCGCTCGGTGCGCTCGAGGGAGCCGCGGTGGGTGTGGGCTGCGCCGAAGCCGAGGCGCTCGGCGACGCGGACGCGCTCGGCGACGCTGCAGCGCTCGGCGAGGCGGCGGCGCTCGGCGACGCGGCGGCGCTCGGCGACGCTGCAGCGCTCGGCGAGGCGGCGGTGTCAGACCCGCGAACCGCTCCGCTCCGTGTCCGAAGGACGCGCCGCAGACGCCGCACCTCGACGGCGATCGCGTCTTCGTCGCCGAGCGCGACGTCGAAGAGCGACTGCGGCTCGACCGCCGTGTCGAGCTCGGCAGCGCGCAGCGCGGCGATCTGCTCGCCGAGCTTGCGCAGCTCGAGCACACGCGACGTAGGCGCCGCCTGATCCGGCGTCGGCGGGGCCTCTGGCTCCTCGTCGGGCGCGGCGCTCGCAGCGGGGCCGGCGGAGGCGGAGGCCGCGGCTGCTGCAGCGGCTGTACCCGAGGCCGTCGCGCTCGCGCTCGGCACAGGCTGTGCGAGCGCGCCGCTGACGAGGGCCGCGGAGACGAGCGCGACGAGCACGGAGATCGGCTTCGTCATGCGCGAAGGCTCGCCCCATGTGCTTGGGTGGTCAAGCGAGCGAGCACCTCGTGGTGGAGCGCAGGAGAGGCTCGTCCTCGGAGCCGCGCCGCGCTCGCGTTCGCCCCGCTCTCAGTGCGAGAGCCCGCGCACGAAGCCGTCGACGCCGCTGATCGCCGCGTAATAGACGAAGAAGCGAGGGATGCGCAGCAGCGTCATGGGCGCGAGCACGCGCCACGACATGCCGAGCAGGCCACCCGCCCAGCAGGTGATCGAGAAGGGCACCGGCGTGAGCGCACCCACGGCGATCGCCCAACCGCCGAAGCGACGCACGAGCTTCTCGCTCTTGACGCGCGCGCGGCCGAAGAGGCGATCCGGCGCGGAGCTGTGGCGGAGCTTCGCCGCGATGAAGTAGCCGAGGTTGCCCGCCGCGATCGAGGCGATGCTCAGCACGCCCACCAGCAGCCAGCGGTTCGACTCGCTGAGCGTGCTCTTCGCGATGGCGATCAGCACCAGATCCGGCGGCACCACGCTGGCGAAGCCATCGGCCAGCATGATGAGCGCCACGAGCCCGACCGCGCCGATCGTGTCGAAGACCCACGCGGTCGCCGCGAGCAGCTCCGCCTGGTAGAGCTTCGTCGCCAAGGCGAGCGCGCCGAGCAGCACGAAGAGCGCGATCGCGGCCTGCTTCGCGCTGCTCCTCGCGAGCGCCGCGAGCGCCGCGGGCGATTGCGACGGCCGCTCCTCGTCCGAGGCGTCGACGGCCTCGACCGGCGCGCTCGATCGCTCGCCCGGCGCCTCGGCGTCGGCTCGGCTGGGCTCCGCGTTCACGGGAGAGACCATGGTTCGCCGCCCGTGAGGGCGCAAGCGCTCGCGGCCTCGTGCAGGTCGGCGCCGGCACCCGCCGTGGTAGCGTTCGCCTCGGAGGCGCGAGGTGAGCCAGCACAGGATCGTCTTGGTCATCATCGCGGCGGCGGTCCTCGCGATCGCGGTGCCGCTCGGGGTGGGCGGCTACTTCGGCTTCAAGCGCTACGTCGAGCGCGCCGAGCAGGCGAAGCGCCAGGAGGCCGAGCTCGAGACGCAGATCGTGCCCGGCGCGAGCTACGACGCGACCCGCGATCTGGTCGACGACGACTTCCGCTTCCGGCTGAGCTGGCCGGGCAAGGGCTTCAAGCTGCTCGGTGAGCAGGAGGCCAAGCGCATCACGCCCGACTCGGTGGCCGGGCTGATGGACGACAAGGGCTGCCTCGGCATCGTGATCGCCGAGTCCTTCCCCGGCGCCGATCTGGCCACGGTGACGCAGTCGCTCGTCGATCAGATGCCGCTCGATCCCAAACACGTGCGCTCGCTCGGGCCGCGCAGCTTCTTCGGGCTCGATGGCATGCACTACCTCGTCGAGGGGCGCATCAACGGCACCGAGGCCCGCTACGAGAACGCGCTCGTGAAGCGGGGCGACTACGTCTACCAGGTGCAGTCGATGACGCTCGCGGCGCGCGCGCCGGGCTGCTTCGACACCGTGGTGGGGGCCTTCTCCTTCCTCGAGGGCGAAGCGACCGGTCGCAAGCTCGACGCCACGCTCCACGCGCAGGAGCGCGCGGGCTTCCGCGTGCGGGCTCGCCGTTTCGAGAGCGCCGCGCATCGGCTGAGCTTCGAGGTGCCCGAGGGCGTGCGCCTCGCGGTCGCCGACGACGTCGCGAGGTACGACGCCGACGCGGCCTTCGTCGCGCTCGACACGCACACGACCCTCGCGGTGGGCCGCGCGGTGATCGCCGCGGGAGACCCTCAGGCCTTCGGCGCCGCGCTCGTCGGCGCCTGGGAGGCAGGCCTCGCGGGCGAGCCCTCGAGCGACACCGCGAGCGTGACGCTCGGCGACGGGCGCTCGATCGCGCTCAGGCGCATCCCCGGCCCGCCCGGCTTCGAGTCGATCGCCGGCCACTGGGTCCACGAGGGCGACGCCTACTGGCTGCGCGCCTGGCACCCCGCCTCCAAGAGCGCGGAGGGCGCCGCCGCGGCGCGCGCGATGCTCTCGAAGCTGCGCTGCCTCGAGCGCGCCGAGGCCGATCGGCTCGCCGCCGAGCTGCCACGCGTCGACGACAACCTCAGGCTGCAGGAGCACGCCGCGCTGCGCGGCGGTCGCTACGTCGACTTCGAAGACGCCTACACGCTGCGCATCCCCGAGGGCCCCTGGCTGACGAGCACGGAGGTCGCGGGTTTCGGCTACGACGCCTCGGCCAAGCTCCTGCTCCGCCGGGCCGATCTCGGCTTCGTCGTGGCGCTCATGGAGGACGAGGCCTCGAGCGGCGACGCGCTCGTGCGTGCCCAGATCGCCTCGCTCAGCCGCATCGAGCCGACGTCGATCGAGATGGAGATGCTGCCGCCTTCGACCGCCGGTGTCGAGCTCCGCCGCGCCCACGTGCAGCTCGCGACGGGCGCGGTCGGCCGCTACCAGATCGAGACCCGCACGCACCGAGGCAAGCGCCTCCACCTCTTCGTCTTCGGCCTGGCTCACAACCTCGAGCGCGCCGCCGGGGAGCTCGCCGAGCTCTCGCGCGGCCTCGAGCTCGCGCCCCCGCCGCCGGCCGAGGTCGACTGGAACGGCACGAGGCTCAGCGATAGGCGCTTCGGCTTCGAGCTCGATCTGCCGGCCGGCAGCTGGACGATGGAGGCCAAGACGACCGATCTGGGACCGCTCAGCAAGAGCTACACCCTGAGCTCGAGCAAGGGCGTGGTGACGGCGATCGCCTTCCACACGCCGACGGCCGAGCTCGAGTTCCTGCAGGGCCTCATCGAGCAGAACGTCTCGCGCGCGGGTGGCCCACCCGCCGAGCGCAGCCCCACCGTCGTCGCCGGCTTGCCAGCGACGCGCCTGGTCTGGCCGAGCTCCGACGCCGTGCTCGTGCGGCAGGGCACCATCCTGGTGGCGATCGTCGTCGAGCCGAGGCCGCTCGGCATCGAAGCCACCGAGGTCTACGCGAAGCTGCGCTTCGTCTCGTCTCCTTGAAGCGACTCGAGCCACCACGCCCGGGGGGGCGAGGTGGCTCGTGGGAACCGCGCTTGGAGCTTCGACCCGCGTCGCCCCTCAGTCGCCGATCGCCAGCAGCTTGAGCTCGGCGATGTTCACGCGGTTGAAGCGCCCAGCCGTGCCGCCGGTGCCGCCGTAGAGCGCGAAATGGCCGAAGTCGCTCATGTTGCCGGAGCTCTCGTCCTCGCGGATGACGATCGTGTAGCTCTTGCCCGCCATCAGATCGACCTCGACGAAGCTGGAGTCACGCCAGTCGTCCCAGGTCGCGAGGTGCGGCATGAGCAGCTGACCGCCGCCCACGTAGGTGGCGCCGTCGTAGACCTCGACGGCCTTCACCGCGCAGGTGATGCCCGTGTCGTAGCCACCCGCGCCATTGCCGGCGAGCACCTGCACGAGGTGCCTGCCCGTGACCGTCGTCGTCACGCCGGCGACCGTGAGCGTGTGGCTCGGGTCGCCCCAGCCCTGGTAGTGGAAGCGACCGTATTGGTTCACGAGCGATCCACCGACGGCGGCGAAGCTCTGAGCACCGAAGGTCTGGATGCGCGCCGTGGCCGGGCCCCAATAGCAGGAGGCGCGCGCGTGCTGCGAGGCCGCCCCCGACGCGAAGCGCGTGCGCACCGTGTAGCAGTAGCTGCGGCTCGCGTGCTGGGCGCTGCCGGCGTCGGTGTAGCTCGTCGTCGAGCCGGGCAGGCCCTCGGCGATGAGCACCCCGTCGCGCAGCACGTCGAAGACGACGTCGCCCGCGAGCTCTCCGCCGCGGTCGAAGTCGACGCGCACGCGGTCGCCGACGATCGAGAGCCCCGTGACGTTCGGGGTCTTCGGACCGAAGAGGTTCTTGTAGTCGGCGATCTCGGTCGCGGAGAGTAGCTCGATCGTGTCGTTCGACGCGCTGCCCTCGCCGAGCGTGATCTCGAAGAGGGCCTCGCTCGGCACGGAGGCCGCGTCGACGAAGCCCGGGCCGACCTCGGCGCCGTTCAGGCGCACCGACGCGACCTCGAGCACACCGTTGCCCGTCGCGGCCGCGGGCAGCGCGATCGACACCGAGATGCGCTTGCCCTTGTAGGCGAGGTTCGAGAGGGCGATCTTCGAGGAACCCCCGAAGAGATCGCGCCGCATCGCGCGGGTGATCTTCGGCGCGAAGCGCAGGCCCGACTGCGTGGCCTCGAGGCCGAAGACGACGTCGTGCACCATCGAGACGTAGCCGGCGACACTCCAGAGCTGACGCTGCGAGTTCACCACGGGGCCGCTCATCGCGCCGTCGGAGTGCCAGTTCTCGCCCGTCACGGCCTCGAAGTTCTCCATGTTGGAGAGGTTGAGCGCGGCGCCACGCACGAGCGAAGACACCGCGTGATCGATGGCTGGCGCGTTCTCGACCTTCGCCGCCGCGCGCAGCCAGTACGAGGTGACGAAGGGCCAGATGCCGCGGTTGTGGTAGACGCGCACGTCTTGCTGCTGCGGCCAGACGACGGACGGCCCCTTCGGCAAGAGCGGGTAGCTCTCCACGATGCGCGCCGCCTGCTGGGGCGTGGCCACGCCGTGCAGGATCGCGAGCGACTCGCCAAGCAGGTCGTAGCGGCGCACCGGGGCCGGATCGAGCGTGGTGGGCACGTAGGTCGAGAACATGCCGTCGGCCTCGACCCAGAGGCGCGTGCGCAGCGCAGTACGCAGCTCGTCGGCCCAGCCCTGGTACTTGCTCGCCGCCGCTGCGAGGCCCTTCTCGGTCGCGAGCTCGGAGGCGAGCTCGAGCAAGCGCAGGTGGCCGACGTTGGTGCCGAGCGCCTTGCTCATCGCGATCTGCGCGGTGTCGGTCGCCGTCCACGCGGGGTAGGTCTGCTCCCGCCAGTCGAGGAAGGACTGCTCTCCGCGGTAGAGACCGTCGCTCGGATCGAAGACCACGAGCCGGTCGCGCTCGACGGTGTTCACCGCTGCGTCGTAGGCCAGATCGCGGAAGCCCGTGCGCTCCGCGCCGTCGAGGTACTTGAGCAGCTCCCAGGCGCCGAGCGACCACACCGCGCGGTCGCTCGAGACGGGCCAGCTCCCGCCGGTGCCCGTGTCCTGCACGATCTCTCGTTTGGTCCCGTCGCGGCGCAGGCTGGTCTTGAACTCGAGCGAGTTCTTCGCGCGCGTGGGGTCGAGCAGGGCGAGGCCCAGGTCGACCGCGTAGGCCGTGTCGCGCGTCCACACGTAGGTCCACAGGCGGCCGGTCTCGAAGCAGCCGCCCGGAGCGCAGGGGATCGTCTGGCCGTCGTTGAAGGCGAAATTGCTGATGCCGTCGACGGAGTTCTCGCGGACCTCGTCGAGCGCGAGCGCGTAGAGCGCGTCGAACATGTCGTGGCCCGAGCGCAGCACCGGCTGCCCGGCCTGCTCCACGACCGTGCGCGGGTTGGCCGGGTTGTCGTCGCGCAGCGGCCCGGTGGTGCCGAGCGCGTAGCTGCGCGCGCAGCTCTCACGATCCGACACGGTCACCGTGGCCTGGTGCGTGCCATCGACCCACACGTCGCTGCCCGCGGTGAGGCTGCCCTCCGCGGACAGACAAGCGGGCAGCGTCGTGGAGCCTCCCTCGCCGCCGCCTCCCTGCGAACCGCCGCCTGGGCCCGAGCCGCCGCTCGAGCTCGAGCTCGAGCTCGACGAGCTGGTGCTGCCCCCGCCGGCGCCGCCCGTGTCGTCGCCACAACCCACCGCCGCGAGTGCCATCACCGAGGCCAGCCCCACGCACCAAGAAACGCCGTTCTTCATCGCTCGTCTCCGCTCGCTGGGCCTCAGGGGTGCAGCACGACGGCGCCGCTCGCCGGGATCGTGACGCTCAAGGTGCCGTTGCCCGCGACCGTGGCGCTGGGCCCGCCGAGCTCGTCGCTCAGCACCGTGCCCGGCGGGAAGCCGAGCTCGGCCTGCACGGGCACGTTCATCACGACCTGCGTACCGGCGCGTGTGAGCGCGACCACGGCGGCGTTGCCATTGGAGATCTTGCGGCCCACCACGAGCGAGTCCTCGGTCGCGCCGAGCGTCTGGTAGCCGCCGCGCCTGAGCGCGGGCACGTCGCGCCTCGCCTGGCCGAGCTTGCGGATGAACGCGAGCGTCGCCGCTTCGTCGGTGCTCAACGCATTCGGCGCGCGCCACATCATGCGGTTGTTCGGATCCGCGCCGCCCCACTGGCCGTATTCGTCGCCGCTGTAGAGCAGGGGCGCGCCGGGCAGGGCGCCGAGCAGCCAGGCGAAAGCGATGCGCGCCCTGCGGTAGGGCTCGGAGTCGACCGGCGCCTCTGCGGTGTCGAACCATTGGTTGCCCGGGATGTGGCGCGGGCGGCCAGCCTGGCCGCGGTAGTCGGCGTGCGAGATGAAGCGCGGCGTGTCGTGGCTGCCGACGTAGGGCGTCATCACGGAGCCCTCGGGCCAGCGCGCGAGGCCGTGCTTCGTCCAGTAATCGGCGTGCAGCATGCCCTTGTCGCCCCAGGCGAAGGTGTTGTTCGCGGCGGCGTGGTAGAGCACGAAGTCGAACTGACCGTCGAGCTGCTGGTCGTCGACGTAGCGCGCGATCGTGTCGTAGTTGTTGTCGTTGCAGGGGTCTGCGCAGTCGCTCCAGCCCATGGCCGTCTCGCCCATGAGGAAGTACTTCGTGCCGGCCTTCTCGAAGGTCTCGCGCACGTCGGCGGCGAGGTTGCGCGTGGCCACCTCCTCCACGTGCTTCACCGCGTCGACGCGCACGCCGTCGAGATCGAACTCGTCGAGCCACCAGACGGCGTCGTCGACGAACTGCTTGTTCGCGGCCGGCACCGTGTGGTCGATATCGGGCATGTAGCTCGCGAAGAGGCACTCGAGCGCCTTCGCAGTCCAGTCGCAATCGTTGGTGCCGCACACGCATCCGGTGCGGAACCAGTCGGGGTGCGCGCTGAAGTACTCGTGGTCTTCGTGCACGTGGTTCACCACGTAGTCCTGCAGGATGCGGATGCCGTGCGCGTGCGCCTCCTTCACGAGCGCGCGCAGCGCAGCCTCTCCGCCGAGGCGCGGGTCGACCTCACGCGCCTTGACCGGCCAGTAGCCGTGGTAGCCCGTGACGTTGAACTGCGGATTGGCGGCCGGGTAGGCCGCCGTGGGGTTCGTCTGGAAGGGCGTGAGCCAGATCGCGCGGATGCCGAGCTGATCGAGCGTGCCGTCGGCGATCGCCTGGCGCAGGCCGATGAGGTCGCCGCCCTGCCAATCCCCGCGTGGGTCGGCGCCGGTCGTGGGGCCAGGGTCGTTCGCCGTGCTGCCATTGCGGAAGCGATCGGTGAGCACCATGTAGACGAGCGCGTCGCGCCAATCGAAGGGCTCGGCTTCGATCCAGAAGGGCAGGAGCACGGGCTCGCCGAGCGCGCCGCCCTGGGCGCGCGGGCGCAGGACCACACGATACTTGCCGTCGGCGAGGCCGGAGATCGACAGGCTCACGTTGCCCGAAGGCGCGACGGTGATCTGCTGCGGGCCGAGCGGCGTGACGACGTCGTCCTTGCGCAGCTCCGCGACGTAGCCGGCGGGGTTGGCGGCGGCGCCTCCCGCGGGCGGCACGTAGGCGAGCATCGCCTGGAAGCTGCCCGCGCCCGCGCTGGGCCTGGAGATCTGCTTGCTCGTGAGCTCGAGCGTGGGGCGCGAGCAATCGCGCACCTTCACGGCCGAGTTCTCGATGCCGCCGTCGTACTTGCGGCGCCCCTCGCTGGGGTTGAGCACCCATTGCGCCTCGCCGCCGCCCGGCGGGTCGTAGACGATCTTGTAGGCGTGGAGGCCCGGCGGCAGCTCGACGGTCGCCGAGTAGGTGCCGTCGGCGGTGGGGCCGCTCATGGCCGTGGCCGTGGCGAGCTCGAAGCCGTGCCACTCCCCCGCGAGGCGCACGTTGCTCACGACGTAGCCGGGCTTGAAGCTGATGGTCGTCGCACAGTCGACGTCGACGAGGACGCCGCCGCCCTCGCCTCCCGCGCCGCCCTGCGAGGTGGTGGCGCCCGCGCCACCGTCGCCGCTCGTGCTCGTCGAGCTCGTCGACGAAGCGCCACCCGGCCCAGGGCCCGTGGGCACGGAGCTGTCGTCGCCGCAGGCCGCGACCTGCAGCGTCAGGAGCCCGAGGAGCGAGAGAGAGGCGAGGAGGGCGGTGCGGTGCTTCATGTTGGCTCTGCTGTCGTTACGGGAGCTTCGAACGGTGGCGCAGCTCTCCGTGGCTGTCGAGGCTCAGCGGGCAAAATCGTAACTCCAGAGAGAGTCACGTTCATGCTCCGGGCAGGGGCCTGGGCTGGACGGGTGTTCGGTGCTGCATCAACGGAGCTAGGCGCCGCGGACGACCCGCGCGACCGCGAGCGCGAGCAGGGCGTCGGCGCTCGGCTCGGAGGAGTCTTCGCGCGGGCGCAGCTCGACGGCGGCGACCACCGGGAAGGCCGGCAGCATGGGCAGGCGCTCGGCGGTGAGCTCGGGCAGGTAGATGGGCACCGCGTCGCTGCGCGAGAAGGCGAGCTCGGCGCGCAGGCGCGGCTCGCCGAGCACGATCCGGCGACGGTAGCGGCGTTGCTCCACGAGCGCGCGCTCGACCTGGCTGGCGAGGTAGCGCGCGGGCAGCTGCGGCACCGTGGCGGAGGCCTGGTCGAGCTGCCGTAGCAAGGTCGTCGCGGCCTCGCCGGTCGGCGGCCAGGAGCTCGAGACCGAGTCGGTCGCGAGCTTGAGCGCCTGCGCGAGCGCCTTGCTCGCGCCCGCGAGCGGCTGCGCGACCTGGATGGCGAGCTTGAGCGCCTCGAGATCGTCGAAGGTGGGGCGCAGCTCGCCGGCCACGACGAAGAGGGGCAGCTCGAGCTGGCCCGGATCGTCGAACGCCTGGTTCATCGCCTCGCGCAGGCGCGGAAGCTCGAGCGGCGTGGCGAAGGAGAGCAGCCTCAGCACGTCGAGGCGCCCTCGCTCGGAGCGCTGCGACTCGTCGTCGGCGGCTTCGTCGGTGCGGCGCCAGGCCTGGCGCGTCGGCAGCGCGCCGAGCAGCTTGAGCACGGCGGGCTCGCGCCGCATGCGCTCCGGCAGGGCGGGGTCGAAGGCGAGCAGGTCGACCATGGCCTGCCTGCGCGGCGCTTCGGCGGTGACGGTCTGCGCGGCCTTGGAGCTCGTGAGCCCTCCGTTCGCCTTGTTGCCGTCGATCGCCTGCTCACGCACGGCGGCCGCGTCGGAGGCCGCACGAACCCCCTTGAAGGCCGCGTCGAAGGACGCCGCCTTCGGCTCGGCCCGCTTCGCGGGCTCGAAGGCCGCCCCGAAGGCCTGCGAGGCGATGGGGATGGCCGCCGTGCCGAGCGAGGGCGGGGCATCGAGCTTGAGGGCCGATGCCGTGGCGGCGAGCGTGCCGATGGTCGGCCCCGGCCCCACGCGCGTGGGCGCCGAGGGCGCCGGTGCGGGGATGGCCGAGCTCATCGACGCCGAGGCGGCGAGCTGCGAGATCGGCACCGAGGGCGCGGGAGGCGGGATCGGCGCCGCTGCGGGTACGGCCGCGGGCATCGGCACCGCGGCGGGAACGGCCGCGGGCATCGGCGCCGCTGCGGGTACGGCCGCGGGCATCGGCACCGCGGCGGGTACCGGCACCGCGGCGGGCACCTGCGGCGGCGAGGAGAGCGTGGGCGCGCTGCGCACCGGTGGAGGCGGCGGCTGCGTGCGCAGCGGCTGGACGGGCGGCGTGCTCGGGCGCGCGGGCGGCGTGCTCGGGGGCGCGGGCGGCGCGCTCGGGCGCGCGGGCGGCGCGCCTCGAGGTGGTTGGAGCCGCATCGAGATGGCCCCTGGTGGCGCGGTGTCGGCGGTGATGTCGTCGACCTCGTCGCCCTGGCGGAATGGCAGCACGCCGTCGGGCTGGCTCGGCTGCGGCGCGCGAGGCGGCGGGCGGCGGCCCTCGAAGGGCAGCCCGGCGGGCGCGAGCTGACCGTCGTCGGTGTTCGTGGTCTCGACGGACTCGGTCATCGGGTCGGAGAAGAGCCGCGCGTGCCGCGCGACGACCGGCCCGAGTCGCGCGTCGAGGCGCCTCGAGGGCGCGGTCGCTTCGCTCGCGCCGCCGTCGTCGGCGCCGGGGCCGGCCGGCAAGATGACGATCTGGAAGCGGGGGACCTTGCCCTCGAAGGCGACCTGTCCACGCCAGACGACCGAGAGCTCGGCGCGATCGGCGTCGACGATGAGCGTGTCGGCGAGCAAGCGAGAGGACTCGTCGCGCGTGCCGACGAGCACGGCGCGCGGCTCGCCGCCGGCGAGGTTGGTGACGAGGCGCGGGTGCTTCGCGTGCAGGCTCTCGAGCAGGAGGCGCTCGTCGGCGCGGATGGGCTCGTCGAGCCACTGATCCTCGGGCGCGCACTGGAAGAAGCTCGCGTCGAAGCCCTCGGGCAGGGGGCGCGCGAGTGGATCGGCGAGCCAGGCGTGGTCTTCGGGGCGCAGTACGCGCGCGCGCGCGGGCCAGGCCGGCGCGATGGGACCGAGCCCGACCGTGGGCACGAAGCTGCTCGGGCTCGACAGGCGCTGCGCCACCTCGGTGAGCGCGGGCACCACGAGGCGACCACGCGAGTCGACCGTGTCGAGGTCGCAGCCGACGGGGTTGTCGGTGCCGCGGCCGCCGAAGGCCTGCTCCCAGCGCAGCGGGAAGCGCAGCGCGCGCGCCGAGGCGTCGAGCACACCGTCGCGCGAGAAGCTCCGGGGCGCGTGGGCCTCGACGGCCTTGTCGACCGAGCCGACGGCGACGCGCACCACGGCGCTCGCAGCCGGAGTCGCGCGTGGCGCGTAGGCCGAGCCGACGACGACGAGCTCGGGGTGCCGCTTGAAGGGCACGAGCTCGCTCGCGTGGCGCAGGCTCCCCTGAGGGGCGTCGTCCCAGGGCTCGTCGGCGGCGACGATGGGTCGGGGCTCCTCGGCGAGCCCGCAGGCGGGTGTGTCGAGCGCGTAGGTGGCCTTCACGACGACGGTGCAGACCGTCTCGCCGCGCCGCCGCTGCCAGAGCAGGGCGGCCGCGGAGAAGGGACCGTCGGAAACGACCTCGATCATCTGCCCTCGTGCCTCGTGCCAGCGCTCACCGAGGCCCTACCGCAGGGGCGCGGCGCGGGCGCGTCCGCCGGAGAGAGCGGGTGAAGCCGCTAGTAATACCAAGGAAATCGGCTGAAGTCCGAGGGGCGCTTCTCGAGGAAGGCGTCGCGGCCCTCCTGGGCTTCGTCGGTCATGTAGGCGAGGCGCGTCGCTTCGCCCGCGAAGACCTGCTGGCCGACCAGGCCGTCGTCGATGAGGTTCATCGCGAACTTGCTCATGCGCTGCGCCGTGGGGCTCTTGCCGTTGATCTCCGCGGCCCACTCGAGCGCGACCTCCTCGAGCCGGTGGTGTGCGACCACCTCGTTGACCATGCCCATCGCCTGCGCCTCGCGCGCCGTGTAGCTGCGACCGAGGAAGAAGATCTCGCGGGCGCGCTTCTGGCCCACCTGGCGCGCGAGGTAGGCCGAGCCGAAGCCGCCGTCGAAGCTCGCGACGTCGGTGTCGGTCTGCTTGAACATCGCGTGCTGCTCGCTCGCGATCGTCAGATCGCAGACGACGTGCAGGCTGTGGCCTCCGCCCACGGCCCAGCCCGGGACGACCGCGATGACGACCTTGGGCATGAAGCGGATGAGCCGCTGCACCTCGAGGATGTGCAGTCGGCCGAGCTTCGCCGCGTCGACGGTGCCGGTGCTGCTCGCGTACTGGTAGCCGGCCTTGCCGCGGATGCGCTGGTCGCCGCCGGAGCAGAAGGCCCAGCCGCCGTCTTTCGGGGAGGGCCCGTTGCCCGTGAGCAGGATCGTGCCGACGTCGCTCGAGGCGCGCGCGTGATCGAGCGCGGTGTAGAGCTCGTCGACCGTCTGCGGGCGGAAGGCGTTGCGCACCTCGGGCCGGTTGAAGGCGATGCGCACCGTGCCCTGCTGGAGCGCGCGGTGGTAGGTGATGTCCTCGAACGGCAGGCCCTTGACCTGTTCCCAGCGATTCGGATCGAAGAGCGGAGATACCATGGGTGTCTCGTAGCTCCGCGCGGGGCACGGCGGAAGAGCGACGGGTGGGCGAAGTAGGCGGCATCGAAGACACGCAGGATCCCCTGGGCTCGCAGGGCGCCGAGCTCGGGCGTGTGATCGTGCTCGGCGCGGGCTACGCGGGCCTGGCGATCGCGAGGCTCGCACGGCGCCGAGGCGCGCGTGTGCTGCTCAGCACGCGCTCCGTGGAGCGGGCCGAGCAGCTCGAGCGGGAGGGCTTCGAGGTGCTCGTCGCGCCCGCGCTCGACGCGCGCTTCGCCGCGCTCGTCGAGCGGAGCGATCACGTCGTCGTGTGTTTCCCGCCGGACGGCCTGACCGACGCCGCGCTCGCGCCCGCGCTGAGCGGCGCGCGCGCCTCCACCTACCTGTCGACGACCGGCGTCTACGAGGGCCACCGAGGCCACGTCGACGCGAGCACGCCGGTCGCCGACCACGCTTCACCGCGCGTCGCCGCGCGCCTCGAAGCCGAGCGCCACTACCTCGCGGCGGGCGCGGTCGTGCTCCGCTGCCCGGGCATCTACGGACCGGAGCGAGGGCTGCACCGCCGCGTCATCGAAGGCAAACACCGGATCCCGGGCGACGGCAGCCGCTACCTCTCCCGCATCCACGTCGACGACCTCGCCGCGCTCGCGCTCGCGACACCTCGCCTCCGGGCCGAGGTGCTCGTGATCGGCGACCTCGAGCCTGCGCCGCACGGCGAGGTCGTGCGCTGGATCGCCGAGCAGCACGGCGTCGAGCTGCCGCCCTCGGTGCCGCTCGAGGAGGTGCACGAGACGCTGCGCGCGGATCGCCGCGTCGACCCGCGCGAGGCGCTGCGTCGGCTCGGCGTGACGCTGCGCTATCCGAGCTACCGAGAGGGCATGTCGATCGAGGCCACGCGCCTCGCAGAGAGCCCGCGCTGAAGCGAGCCTCAGCCCTCGCCCTGCTCGGGCGCGGCGGCCTCGCTCAGGCTCCTGAGGTAGGCGTCGGCGACCTGGCCGTAGAGCACGACGAGCGCGGTGCCCATCGCGCGCTGCACGGCGCGAGAGAGCGGCATCGCGAGCCCGAGCTCGCCGAGCATCGCGTCGCGCATGGGCTCGGCCCACTCGCCAGGCAGGCGGTAGACGCCGTAGGCGTCGACGAGCGTGTGCCCCTCCACCTCGACGAGGCGACCGAAGAACATCGAACCGACCGGCAGCGAGTCGGCGAGATCCGCGTCGGTAACGAAACGACGGTCGTCGGTGAACACGTCGCTCGCCGCGACGCCTTCGCCCTCGCGCACGCCCTCGACCCGGTAGAACGACAGCGGCGCGTCGTTGGCGGCCTCGACGATCGCGGCGATCACGGCCGAGCGCTCGGGCGCCTCGCGCGCGAGCCAGCGCTCGGCCACGGTGGTCTCCTCGCCGTCGAAATCGAAGAACAACCACGACTGGAAGAGGCCGAGCCAGCTCTCGTCGACGCCGTCGCCTTCGCTCGCGATCGGGAAGGCCTCGACCGCACGCTTCATGCCCTCTTCGCCGAGCGAGGCGCTCGTCTCTCGGCCGAGCTCTTCGACGGCCTCGGCCCAGAGCGCCTGGGCTTCGTCGGCGGTGGATGCGCGCTCGCTCATCGCCGGCCGGCCTCAGCCCTCGCCGAGGCGAGCGCGCGTGCTGTAGGTGGTCGCGCGCTTCTCGCCCACGGTGTGGAGCTGCCCTTCGTCGACGAGCTTCTTCACCGGCAGCGTCCAGTCGGCGGCGTCGAGGCCGAGCGCCTGCTTGATCTGTTCGGCGCGTTGGCCGGGGTTCTTCGACACGTAGGCCACGATCGCGTTGCCGAGCGCCTCGATCTCCGCGGCGCTGCGCCGCGTGCGTTTGCCGGATTCCCCCGCCCCCTTGGCCTTGGACTTGGGCGTGACCTCGGGCCGCGCGGCGGCGATCGCGCGCTTCGCGGCCGCCCTGCCCTCGCCCGGCTGCTTGCGGCCGCCCGAACCCGAGGCGAGCTGGGCGTGCACGCTGGCCGTGCCCACGCCGAGCGCCTGGGCCACGGCTTCGACGGCCGCCTGTCGGATGAGCGACTCGAGGTCCTTCACGAAGGCCTCGACGCGCTCGCGGATCTGCTTCTCTGCGGAGCTCACGCGAGAGGGCGTAGCGAGCGAAGGGCTCCGGTGTCAATGGTCGTGCCCGACGGGTCCTCTCGGGCCTGGCCGGGACGCGGGCGCCGGGCGCTCAATGTCTGTCCGGAAGAGCCGAACCCAGGGGGTCGGCTCTTCCGACTTGTTGTTCGTCAGAAATCGAG
>CALKVW010000096.1 GCA_938004785.1 uncultured Polyangiaceae bacterium | reverse complement strand
GCTGCCGGCGCCACCGCGCGAGCCCCGCGCCGCTCGTGACGAAGCGCACCCGCTGATCGGCGAGCTCCTCGACGAGGTAGCGCGACGCGACGCGCAGCTCCGCGTCGCTCGGCTCGAGCCGGTGCGCGCGCGCGGCCTCGCGCAGCCTGGGCTCGAGCTCCTTGGCGAGCTCGAGCTGCGGCGCCACCGAGCGCAGCCGCTCGCGCAGCCGCCCGTAGCTCCGCCCGCGCCGATGCAGGAGCGCGCGCTCCTCCTCGCTGGTGCCGGCCCACGCGAGGCAGGCGAGCGCGCGCGCGTCGGCCGAGTAGCGCAAGAGGCCCGCGGTCGCGAACATCGAGAGCACGCGCTCGAGGATCAGCGCGGCGTCGACGTCGTGTACGCCGCGCTCGTAGCCCTCGTCGTGGCGGGTCTGCGCGTAGGCGCGCACGGCCTCGAGCAGGCCGGGGTGCGCGCCGTCGGGGCCCGGTGTGCTCTTCTGCCCCGCGAGCGCGACGAGCTGATCGAGCACGAGGCCCTCCTCGCCGCGCTCGGCGGAGAAGACCATGCGCGCGGCGAGGTACTCGGAGCGGTAGACCCGGGGTGTCTCCGAGACGAGCTGCTGATCCCAGAGGTCGCGGGCCTCCTCGAGCGCGGCGTCGACGATCTTCTCGTAGAAGTCGGTGCCGGTGAGGTGCACGTAGAGCACGTCGGCGCCCACCGAGTCGTCGCGACGCGGCACGAGCGCGAGCTCGACGGGCTGCGTATTGACGTTGAAGCGGTGTTTGCCGAAACGGAGGACGTTCTCGCCACCGTCGAAGAGGTCGGCCTTGTCGCGCAGGGCGCGCAGGGCGTCTTGCCTCGCGCTCTTGAGCTTGCTGTCGATCTCGTCGGCTTTGACGCTCGCGCCGATGTCGAGCAGCTGCTGCGAGAGATCGCGCAGCTTGAGCACCATCGCGTCGGACGCGAAGTAGGTGTTGAGCTCGTCGGCCGTCGTGAGGGTGCGCGCCTTGCGCACGATGCCCTGCACGATGCGGTCCGCGGCGCTGACGATGTTCTGAGCGCGCCGCTGGCGCTCGTCGAGCAAGGTCTGTCGCTTGGCGGCGACCGAGTCGGTGACCTCCTCGCGTTTTGCGGCGAGGCTCTCGAGGAACTCGTCGAACTCGCCGAAGCGCCCCTCGAGCTCCTCGAGCTGGAGCAAGAGGCGCGACATCGTCTCGTCGCACTTCTCGGGGGTGTCGGAGAGCGCGAGCGCGCTCACCACCGCCTGCCCGTAGAGCTTGAACTGCGCCGCGAATTCGTGGCGCCCCTCGGCGGCGGCGAGCTCCTTGCGCCGGTTCACCAGCGTGGCGCGCGCGCGGTTGAGCTGCCCGTACACTTCGCCGATGCCCTCGAGGATGCTCGTGCGCACCGTGGGGTCGTCGATCTTCAGCCCGTTGATGATGTCGCTGAGCACGCCGAGCCCCTCGCCCACCTTGTCGGTGTCGTCGGACATGGCCTTGAGCTCGGCGCTCTTCTGGGCGGCGGAGATGCTGTCGACGACGCCCGAGAGGCGCTCGACGAGCGGCGCGAGCGCGGCGGGCTTCAGGAGGAACTGCACCGCGCCCTTGGACACGGCGTCGAAGGCCTCGACGACCTGCTTCTCGAGCTGGTCGACGCGCGCGAGGTCCATGTAACGCATCTCACGCAGCGTGATGAGGTGGCCCCGCTGCTTGCGCAGATCCGCGAGCGAGCCCATGAAGTCCTCGATGCTGCGGATGTCGTCGGGGCGCAGGTTCGCCACGACGCGCGCCTGCGTCTCTTCGGCCTCGGCGAGCGACTCGGCGGAGCGCTTCTTGATCGCCGTGACCTTCTCGAACTCGTCGATGACGAGCTCGGCCGTCTTCGTGAGCGCCGTGACGGTCGACGCGAAGTCCATCGCCTCGGCGTGGCCGAGCCAGTGGAAGGCGTCGCCCATGCGGCGCGCCGAGGACACGACGTCTTCGTAGGTCTGCCTCGTGGGATGCTCGTTGCGCGCGAGGCGCACGAGCGTGAGCGCCTCGCTGATGCCGCGCACGAGCTCGGCGTTGCCGATCTTCGCGAGGAAGGAGCCGTCGGTCGGCGCGCTCGCGGCGTGCTCCTGCGTGCAGAACGGCGTGCCCCAGATCTGCATCGGGTGCACCTTCGTGGGCTCGTCCGAGGTCGACCGGAAGACGACGAGCTTGCCGTCGTCGAAGACGCTGTAGCCGTGGCAGGTGATCGGGTTCGACACCTCCTGACGGATCACGTTGTAAGGCAGGAGCAGGTAGAAGCCGTCTGCCAAGCGCTCGTAGACGTAGAGCACGTCTTCGCCGTTGGGCGCGCGGAACACGCGCCGCAGCATGAGCCCCTGGGTGTTGCCTTCGAAGAGCTTGTACTCGCCGGTGCGCAGGTAGTACCCGCCCGGGAAGATGAGGCCTTGGTCTTCGGGCAGCTGCAGGCAGCTCTCGCCGATGGCGTCGACGCGCACCACCGCCTGGTTGCGCGTGTTGTAGACGAGGTAGCGGAAGGCGTTCTCGCGGTAGGGCTTGATGCGCAGGATGATGAAGGCGCCGAGCTTCGCGTAGGCGATGTCGGCGTCGTCGAGCGTCTGGTTCTTGTCCTCGACGGGCTCGCGCCAGACGCCCTTGCCGTCCTTCGTGTTGTCCTCGACCTTGATGGTGAGGTCGCCGCCCACGGTGTCGACGAAGACCTCGTCGAGGATGCTGAAGTGCGGGTGATCACCTCCGCGCTGATCGTCACGCGTCACCTGCGTCCAGGCGAAGTCGTGCTGCCTCGGGGCGACGTTGTCCTCGTCGCCGCGCGAGTCCATGTAGCGGATGCTGCCGTCCTTCTCGAAGGCCCAGCGGAAGACGCGCAGGTCCGTGAGGCGCTGCCCCACCTGGAAGATCGCGAGCAGGCGCGTATCCGTCACGCGCAGCTGCAGGAGCTTGGTCTCTCGGTTGTAGCGGTAGAGGTCGGTGAAATCGCGGACGAACTGGCCATCGGCGAGGAAGTGCCCCGCCTCGATCGGCGCGGCCGGCAGCTCGAAGCCCTCTCCCGCCGGCACGAGCTCGTGCACGCTGAACACGTCCGAGATCTGGGTCTCCGTGCGCAGCCCGACGAAGACGTTGTAACCGAAGAGCAGCTGACCACGGACCGTGCGGATGTCGCGCGGCACGCAGTTGTTCTCGGTGCGAACGCGATCGGTGGCGAGCAGCGCGATCTGCGAGCCGCCGAAGGTCTCGACGCGCCGCTGGTTGAGCGCCTCTGCCTTCTTCGACAGCTCCGTCGCCTGATCGAGCAGGCGCCTGCGGATGACGTCGTAGCTGCCGCCCTCGAGCGCCGTGGCGCTCTCCGGCTCGACCGCACTCTCGGTTTGCACTTGCTCGTTGGCCATCGTGCTCGTGGGAACGGAGCGTAGACCGACCGGCGGCCTCGCTCCGAGGACCGCCGGTTCCCGCTAGATGTAGCCGCGTCGACTCAGCGCGGCGACAGCTCGTCGATGCCGAGCTCCTGCGCGCGGGCGACGAGCTTCGCGATCTTCGCCTTCGCCTCGTCGTCGGCGCCGACCATGAGCTTGCCGAGCACCGCGCTGATCGTGAGGTTCTTCGCGGTCTCGCTGCCGAGGGCCGGCCTCGAGAGCACGTCTTTCAGGTCGCCCGCGAGGCTCTTGTCGCCGCTCAGGTAGTCGCCGAGCACCGTCTTCAGCGTGTCGCTCTGGTCGATCGCGCTGTCGAAGGACTGGCCGAAGCTCACGGCCTTCACGAAGCGATCGAAGAACTGGCCGTCGCCGCCGACGATCTGGATCTTCGCGTGCTCGAAGGCGCGCGAGAGGATCTTCGCCTGCTGCTCGGCGACCTGCTTGCGCGTGTCGAGCCCGTGGATCGCGATGTCCTTCTGCGCCTCGAGCCGGATGCGGAACTCCTCGTGCGCGCGGCTCTCCGGGTCGAGCACCTTCATCGCCGCCGCCTTCTCGGTGAGGCCCGCGGCCTCCGCGAGCATCTTCTGGCGGATCGCGTCGGCCTCGGCGGCGCCCTTCTTCTGGATGGCGGCGGCCTCGGCCTCCTGCACCTTGACGACCGCGAGGCCCTTGAGCTCCTCGCCCGTCGCCTCGGCCGTCATGCGCTCGCGCACGACCATCGCCTCCGCGAGACCCTTCTTCTCGATCGCGCCGGCCTCGGCCTCCTGCACCTTCACCTTCGCGAGACCCTGGCGCTCCTCGCCCTGCGCGGCCGCCTGCATCTTCTCGAGCGTGACGCGCGCCTCGACCATGCCGAGCTTCTCGGTGGCGACCGCGTCGGCCTCCTTCACGCGGGCCTGCGCGAGGCCCGTGGCGGCCTCCTCGGCCTGCACACCCTCGGCGAGGCGCACCTTCGCGCGCGCGAGCTTGTCGCTCGCCTCGAGGTCGGCGTCGGCGATCGTGAGCTTCTCGCGGGCCTTGTGCTTCGCGACCTCCTCGGAGGCCTCGGCGGCCTTCACCTGCTTGACGAGGTGCTCGGCGGCCTCGGCCTCGGCGTGGATGCGCACCGACTCCTTGCCGCGGTTCGCCTCGGCGAGCACGCGCAGGTCCTTGATGCGCTCCTCCTCCTCGGCGACCGTCTTGTCGACGACGATGCGCATGCGCACGACGTCGGCGATCTCCTTCTTCTTGACCTCGATGTCCTTGTCCTTGTTGATGCGCTGGGTCTCGACCTCGCGCTCACGGGCGACCTGCTCGAGCTCTTGCGCCTTCTTCACGCGCTCGATCTCGATGAGGACCTCGCGCTCCTTGTTCTGGCGGGCGACGAGCACCGCGCGCTCCTTGCCCTCGTTGGCGACGAGCGTCTCTTCCTCGTTCTTGTGGCGGAGCAGGAGCGTGCGCTTCATCTCCTCCTCGGAGATGCGGCGGGCCTCGTTCTCCTCGCGGGCCTGCGCGACCGCGATCTCGCGCATCTTCTTGGCCTCGGCCTCGGCGCGGCGCTGCTCGAACCGGAAGATCGCCTCGTCGGAGGCGAGGTTCTGGCTGCCGATCTCCATGCGCTCCTTCTGGCGCAGGTCGTTCGTGAGCACGTTCTGCTGGACGGTGAGATCCGTGATCTTCCGGATGCCCTCCGCGTCCATGATGTTGTCCTTGTCGAGCGACTCGATGAGCGTCTGCTCCAGGTAGTCGATCGCGCAGTCGTCGAGCACGAAGCCGTTCAGGTCGGTGCCGATGACCTTGATGATCTCGTCCTTGAACTGCTGGCGCTTGGTGTAGAGGTCCTCGAAGTTGAGGTTCTTGCCGACCGTCTTGAGCGCTTCGGAGAACTTCGCGTTGAAGAGCTCGCCGATGACGCGTGGGTCGCTGGCGCGCGTGCAGCCGATGGCCTGCGCGACCTTGAGCACGTCTTCGGTCGTCTTGTTCACGCGCACGAAGAACGCGACCTTGATGTCGGCGCGGATGTTGTCCTTGCAGATGAGGCCCTCTCGACCGCGGCGATCGATCTCGATGGACTTCACGGAGATGTCCATCGTCTCGGCGCGGTTGATGATCGGGTAGACGACGGCACCCGTGAAGGTGACGACCGGCTCGGTCTTCATCGTGTTGACGATGAGCGCGGTACCCTGATCGACCTGCCGGTAGAACTTGGCGACGATGATGACGACGCCGAAGACGAGCAGGACGAGAAAGCCTACGACGACGAGGACCGGGACGAGGTTGGCCGGCATGGGCGCGAAGCTCCTTCTGCAGACGGAACGAGAGGTGGCGAGCTCGCCGGCCTGACCGGCGCGCCCCTCGGAGCCGGGAGAGTCCGGCGGCCCGCAACCTACGGCGGCGCCTCCCCTGCCCTTCCCCGAGGGCCGAGATGCTACACGACTTGCGCGCCGAGTCGCGCGCTACCGGAAGGCGAGCCTGCTGCGCATGAGTGCAGCTCCGAACAAAGCCGAGCGCCCCCGCGCCGCTCCGGTGAGGAGCGGGCGGGGCGCGGTCGTGGGGGCTCCGCGCCGGGCAGCGCGAGCCGGGCCTCAGTCGGCGATGGGCTCGACGCGGTTCGTGCCGGCGCGCGTGCGGAAGCGGCGCTTGCTCACCGCGCCTGCCTGCGCTTCGCGCACCTCGCTGACCTCGAGGAAGGTCACGCGAATCTCCTTCGCCCCGTCGACCTCGACGATCGAGATGCCGTTCACGTTGCTCGAGCGGTGGCCGTACTCGTGGCTCGCGATGGCGAGCACCTCGTCGAACTGCGGTACGAGCGCGCCGAGCGCCTCGAAGTCGGGGTTGCCGTCGACGGCGCTCTTGGCGATCTGCTGCACCGGCGAGGAGCTGATGCCGGAGGTCACGTACTCGACGAGCACCGGCTCGCTGGTGGGGTCGTCGGGGTCGACGCGGATCTCCGCGGTGTAGAAGCCGTGGATGTCGCCGGTGAGCACGACCACGTTGGGCGTACCCGCGAGCGCTTCGACGATCTCGCGGCGCTCCGTGCGGAAGCCGTCCCATTGGTCGACCGTGAAGTAGTAGAGCCCCTTGAAGGCCTCGGGCAGGTCGAAGCTCGAGAGATCGAGCACCATCTGCACGACCTGGGTCTCGCTGCCCCAGAACTTCCACGTGGCCGTGGAGCTCTTCACGGCGTCGAGGAACCACGCCTTCTGATCGGCGCCGAGCATCGTCGGCTGCACGTAGGCCTCGATGAGATCGAAGCCGTCCTTCTTCACGAAGTTGCGCGAGAAGATCTCCGAATTGACGAAGATCTTGCCGGCCGCGACGTAGGGCGGCACCTCGTCGGGTGCGCCCGCGGGCTTGTCGGAGGGCTGCGCGCCCTCGGGGATCACGTGATCATCGCGGTAGGAGCGCTGATCGGTGAGCACGAGCTCGACGTGTTTTCCGTAGCGGAGCGTGCGGTGGATGACCAGGCCAGCCGGGTCGTCGCCCACGTCGGCGGGCTGGTACTCGAGCCAGGCCCGGTTCGCGGCGAGGCGGCGATCGGGGCTCTTCTCGTCGCCCCTGAGATCGTTGAAGTCGGTCGCGTGATCCTGCCAGCAGTCGTTGGCGAACTCGTGATCGTCCCAGATGCAGATGAACGGCACCTGCGCGTGCACCGCCTGGATGTGCGGGTCGCTGCGGTAGGTGCGGTAGAGGGTGCGGTAGTCGGCGAGCGTGAGCGCGGCTTTGGTGCCGCCGGGCTCGAGCTCGAGGCCGTCGGGCAGCACGACCTTGCGCGTCTCGCTCGAGGTCTGGAACGAGGGGTCCCCGTCGGTCTCGTAGATGTAGTCGCCGAGGAAGACGAGGAAGTCGACCGGCCCCTCGGCGAGCAGCGCCGCGTAGGCGTGGTAGTAGCGGCCGATGTAGTCCTGGCACGAAGCGAAGGCGAAGCGCGGGCTCACGTCGGCGTCGGGCGAGGGCGCCGTCTTCGTGCGGCCGTCGACGGACTGCACGCCGAGCGCGACGAAGCGGTAGTGATAGGTCGTGTAGGGGTCGAGCCCGGTGAGGCGGATGCGCAGCGTGTGGTCGGTGCTCTCGGAGACGCGCAGCGAGCCCGAGGCCACCAGATCGCTGAAGCCCGGGTCGCGCGCGACCTCGTAGTCGACGTCGATCGCCTCGCCCGCGGAGGGCGGCGCTACGCGCGTCCAGAGAACGACGCTCGAGGGCTTGGGATCGCCCGACGCGAGCCCCTGCGGGAAGACGCGCGCCTGGTCGGCCGGGTCGGTGCTCGGCGGCCCTCCGCCGCCGTCGGGCTCTTGGCGGTCGTCGCAGGCCTGTGTGGCGCCCGCGGCCACGGTGACGAGCAGACCTTGCAGGAAGCGGCGACGATCGAAGGGTCCCAGCATGGGCCGGAAGCTAGCACCGGACTCGCGCCCCGGACCAGCCAGCGCCGGGCGCCGCTTCAGGCCCGGCGACGCGCGGGGTCGGCTTCGTCGGTGGGGTCGCCTGCGTCGTCTCCGCCGCCCTCGCTCGAGATGCGCAGCTTGGCGGCGTCGCGCGGGAGCTCGTCGGAGTCGGGCAGCTTCTCGACCTGGTAGACGCGCTGCGCTTCGTCGAAGTACACGAGCACGACCCGGTCGCCGCGCTTGAGGGTGCCGGATTCGCAGCGGATCTGGACGATGAGGCCGGCGCCGCCGTCTTCCACCGTGGCCTGGCCGAAGCTCGAGGTGACCTCACCCGTGCTCACGAGCGCGATCTTGCCGACGATCTCGCCCTTGCCCTGCGCCGAGCGCATCGCGAAGACCGGCGCGAGCGGGCGGATCACGAGGCTCGTGACGAGCAACGCGAAGAGCCCCGAGCCGAAGAAGACCCCGGTGCTGCCGATCACGCCAGGTTGGCCCAGGTTCTGGATGAAGACCGTGCTGGCGAGCCAGCCGAAGACCGCGAGCAGGCTGAGCACCACGGTCACGGGCGCGCTGCGAAGCCGGAGCGCGCTCACGAGCGTGGCGAGCACACCGTCGCCGACGTCGAGCCCCTCGGTCGCGCCCTCGGCGGCAGCGTCGAGCGCGCCTTTGCTCGCGCCTTCGAAGACGCCCTTGGTCGCCCCCTCGACGACGCCCTTCGCCGCGCCCTCGAAGACGCCTTTGGCTGCGCCCTCCATCACGCCCTTGCTCGCGCCCTCGAAGACGCCGTCGGCCACGCCGTCGGCTGCGCCCTCCGCCGAACCACCGAGCGCGTCGATGTCGACGGCGCCGATCACGACGAACAGCCAGTAGACGAGCGAAAGCGCCATCGAGACGGTGTAGATCACCGTCGGAAACGCCAGGACGATCTCGAAGAGCTCTTGCACGTACCCCGGGCGGGATGATGCCACGCTTTGGGGCTCGACGGGTGAACGCGGCGCGCACGGCTTGACGGCGCCCGCCCGTGGCCGGAGCCTCGCGCGCATCGTGTCCGCCAAGACGCTCGAGGTCGACGCGTGCTCCTTCGAGTCACGCTTTCCGCTCAAGGAAGTGCCCGGCTGGCTGCCCAGCTCGGCGCGCTTCCGCCTCACGAAGACCCTGCTCATCGTGGAGCTCGGCGGCGAGCAGACGCTGCTCGCCTTCGACTTCGGTGCGCTGGTCTTCGTCAACGTGCCCAAGGCCAAGGCCGAAGAGCTGCGCAAGACCTTCGAGAAGAACCTGCCCCGAGAGCCGCAGATCCAGCAGCGCGAGACCTTCCCCATCGAGATCGACCCGAGCCGCAAAGCGCCCGAGGTGAAGTTCGACCGCGTGATCGTGCCCTCGCTGAGCACGCTCGAGCTCGAGGCCGTCGCGACGGTGCTCGCGCAGTCGGTGAGCATCGACCACTACGACGTGGACCTGCAGCGCACGCTCGAACGCATCCGCATCATCGCCGACGAGGTCGCGAGGCTCGGGCGCCCCGCCGGCAGCACGCGCGATCTCACGCGCTTCGCCGGCTCGTCGATGGCCTCGCAGGTGGAGATCGTCAGCTCGATGTCCCTGCTCGAGAAGCCCGACTTCACCTGGGACGACGAGGCTGCCGAGCGCCTCTACGATCTCATGCGGCACCACCTCGAGATCCCCGAGCGCTTCAAGGCCCTCGAGGCGAAGCTGGTGATCGTGCGCGAGGCCGTCTCGCAGCTGCTCGAGCTCAGCACCAACCGGCGCATGGTCTTCCTCGAGGCCGCGATCGTGGTCCTCATCGTGCTCGAGATCTTCATGGGCCTCGGCGGGCTCATGAAGTGAGCGGAGGCGCTCCGAGGAGCGCCCCCATCCCTGGCCGCGGGGCGCGCGTGTGGACTCGCGCTCGCCGCTCTCGCTCAGTAGCTGACCAGAGAAGCCGAACCCAGGGGTTCGGCTTTTCGACTTGATGTTCGTCAGAAATCGAGAAATGCGGAGAATTGGGCGAAGAATTCTCTGTCGTCGGCTGCCGCGCGCGGCGCTCGGGGCCCCAGCCCCAAGCACTGTTTGGCATTTCTGGTCACGTCTTCAGCCCGCGCGCCGAGCCGCGAGCGACTCCACGGCCTCGACGAAGGCCTGTCCGCGGTGGTGGTAGTCGCGGAACATGTCGAAGCTCGAGCAAGCCGGTGAGAGCAGCACGGCGTCGCCTGGCTCGGCGAGCTCGAAGGAGGCCTCGACCGCCTCGGCCATCGAGCCTGCCCGTCGTAGGGGCACGGTGGTGCCGATCGCCTCGGCGAGCCGGTCGGCAGCCTCGCCGATGAGCACGGCGCCTCGACCGCGATCGCGCAGGGCCTCGACCAGCGGATCGTAGGAGCCGAGCTTGTCGCGACCTCCGGCGACGAGCACCACGCGGTTCTCGGCGAGGCCACGGATCGCCGCCACGCTCGCGCCGACGTTCGTGCCCTTGGAGTCGTCGTAGAAGACGACGCCGTCGACGACGGTGACCTTGGCGATGCGGTGCGCGAGGCCCGCGAAGCTCGCGAGCACCTCGCGCACGAGCGCGGGCTCGGGCTCGCGATCGGCGAGCAGCGCCAGCGAGGCGGCCACGTTGAGCGCGTTGTGATCGCCCGCGAGGCGCATCGCGCCGCGGTCGAAGCGCAGCCCACGCGCGACGTCGACGATGGCGTCGCGCTCGACGACGAAGTCGGCCGGCGGGCCGGAGGCCAGGCCGAAGCGCAGGATGGTCCCGCGGCCACGCCGGGCCTGGGCCTCGCACGCGGCGTCACCCGCGGGGATCACCGCCGCGTCGCTCGGCTCCTGCTGCACGAAGAGGTTGCCCTTGGCGGCGACGTAGCCCTCGTAGGAGTCGTAGCGGTCGAGGTGATTGGGGCTCAAATTGAGCAGCGCGGCGCGGCGCGGCCGGTAGGTCGGCACGCGCTCGGCCTGGAAGCTCGAGATCTCGAGCACGACGACCTCGTGCTCGAAGCGCGCGACGCCCCCAGGACGAGGCACCGCCTCGCAGGGAGGCACGCCGAGGTTGCCTCCGACGAAGGGGCGCGCGCCCATGGCCTCGAGCAGCTCACCGACGAGCGTGGTCGTGGTGCTCTTGCCGTTCGAGCCGGTGATCGCGACGCTGGGCACGCCGGGCACGAAGCGGTGGAAGAGCTCGATCTCTCCGATGACCTCGACGCCCGCGGCCTCGGCCTGATCGAGCGCGGCGAAGCGTGGCACGCCGGGCGAGACGACGACGAGCTCGGCGCGCTCGAGGCCCGCGGCGCCGTGGCCACCCACGGCGAGCTCGACGCCGCTCCCTTCGAGCGCGCGCGCGGCGTCGGAGAGCTTCTCGCGGGACGCGGCGTCGGTGCCGACGACCTCGGCGCCGTGGGCGCGCAGCAGGCTCGCGGCGGCGACGCCGGAGCGGCCGAGGCCGACGACGACGACGCGGCGCCCGCCGAGCGAACGCGCGAAGAAGGAGGGGGCGAAGACCTCAGTGGACATGGGAAGAGCTCTCGAAGAGGGACCTCGCGACGGCGGAGAGGCCGACCGAGTTGGAGGCCTTGACGAGCACGACGTCGCCCGGCCGAACGAGCTCGCGCACGAGCACGCTCGCCTCGGAGGCCGTCGCGACGTGCTCCACGCGCGCGTCGCTCCCGGCGGCCCGGAGCTCGGCGCGCGCGGCCTCGGCGAGCGGCTCCGCGAGCTCACCGACCACGACGAGCGCGGCCGGTCCCGCGAGCGCGGCGCTCCGGCCGAGCTCGGCGTGCAGCTCCGACGAGAGCTCGCCGAGCTCGTACATCGCGCCGAGCACGAGCACGAGCCTGGACGAAGCGGCCTCGGCGAGCTCACGCGCGGCGTGGATGCTCGACTGCATCGACGCGGGGTTCGCGTTGTAGGCGTCGTCGACGACGACGGTGCCGTCGCTCGAGCGGCGCGCCGCGAGCCGGCCCAGCTCGCCCGCGTCGATGCTCTCGAGGGCCGCAGAGAGCGCCTCGGCCTCGAGCCTGAGCGGGTCTACGATGGCGACGAGCGTGGCGAGCGCCGCGAGCGTCGCGTAGGCGCCCGCGCGCCCGAGCAGCGCCGTGCGGAGCTCGAGCTGGAGCGGAGCCTCGCGCCCCCACGCGAGCGCGACGCGCAGCGCCGAGCCGTCGAGGCCGAGCGGCCTGCGCTCGAGCAGGCGCAGATCGCAGCCCTCGTGCTCCCCGTAGACGATCGAGCGGCGCGCCGGCGAGCAGAGCAGCGTGGCGCGCGTGAGCGCGCAGTCGCCGTTCACGATCGCGACCCCGTCCGCGTCGAGCCCGAGCAGCAGCGAGCCCTTCTCGCGCTGCACACCCCACACGTCGCCGACCCCTTCGGTGTGCGCGGCCGCGACGAGCGTGACGAGGCCCACGTCGGGCTTCGCGACGCTCGTGCCGCGCGCGATCTCCCCGGGGGAATTCATGCCGATCTCGATGACGGCGGCGTCGTGCTCGGGACCGAGCCCGAAGAGCGACATGGGCACGCCGATGGCGTTGTTGAGGTTGCCCGTGGAGGCGTGGACCGCGCGACCGAGCGCGGCGAGGCTGCGCGCGACCGCGAGGCGCGTGGTCGTCTTGCCGGCGGAGCCGGTGATGCCGACGAGCTTCGTCGCCTTCGTGTGCTGGCGCGCCCAGCGCACCCGGTGCCAGTGGGCGAGGTCGCCGAGCGACACGAGCGTGTCCGGCACACGGAGCACCGCCGCGCCTCGCGAGCGCGCGAGCTCGCTCAGGCCGTCGACCTCGCGCGAGACGAGCACGGCGCGCGCACCACGCTCGAGCGCGGCGCGAGCGTGCTCGTGGCCGTCGAAGCGCTCTCCGACGAGCGCGACGAAGAGGTTCTCCGCCTCCACCGAGCGCGAGTCGGTCGACACTCCGACGATGCGCGACGCGGCGGCGTGGGGCGAGAGGCCGCCGAGGGGCTGGGCGTCGGTGCCGTAGACGAGCTCCGCGAGCGTGAACGCGGCTTCGTTCCGGGGGATCGGGGTCGCCATCGGGGCGCGAACCATAGCAAAACGCCGCTCCGGGAGGGGCCGCGCGGCGAGCCGCGGGCGAGGCGGAGCGAGAGAGACGTGGCGCCGCGCAACAACTGCGGCCCGGAGGCGAGGCGGTTGGGGTTAGTCTGCCGGCCATGAAGCTGGGGATCCCTCGTGAAATCGGCCTCGGCGAGCGCCGCGTCGCCGCCACCCCGGAGACCACCAAGCGCCTCGTGCAGCTCGGCTTCGAGGTGATCGTCGAGTCCGGCGCGGGCGAGCGCGCCTCCTTCGAGGACTCGGCCTACGAGGCCGCCGGCGCCCAGATCGTCGCCGGGCACCGGGAGGTGTTCGAGGCCTCCGAGATCCTGCTGAAGGTCCGCCCGCTCGAGCAGCCCGCCGAGGGCGACCACGAGGCCGAGCTCCTGCGCGAGGGCGCGGTGGTGATCTCCTTCGTGTGGCCGGCGAAGAACGCCGAGCTGCTCGCGCGCCTCGCCAAGCGCAAGGCGACCGTGATCGCGATGGATCTCATCCCGCGCATCAGCCGCGCCCAGAAGATGGACGCCCTCAGCAGCATGGCGAACATCGCCGGCTACCGCGCGGTCATCGAGGCGGCGAGCTTCTTCGGGCGCTTCTTCACGGGGCAGATCACCGCCGCGGGCAAGGTCCCTCCGGCGAAGGTGCTCATCATCGGCGCGGGCGTGGCCGGGCTCGCGGCGATCGGCGCGGCGCGCGGCCTCGGGGCGATCGTGCGCGCCTTCGACACGCGCCCGGCGGTGAAGGAGCAGGTCGAGAGCCTGGGCGCCGAGTTCCTCGAGCTCGAGGTCCCCGAGGACGCGGAGACCGAGGGTGGCTACGCCAAGGAGATGAGCCCGGCCTTCATCGAGGCCGAGATGGCGCTCTTCGCCGCGCAGGCGCGCGAGGTCGACATCATCATCACGACGGCGCTCATCCCCGGCAAGCCCGCGCCGGTGCTGCTGTCCACGGAGCTCGTCGAGTCGATGCGGGCCGGCAGCGTGATCGTCGATCTGGCCGCCGAGGCCGGAGGCAACTGCGCGCTCACCGCGCCCGGGCAGGTGATCACGCACGCGGGCGTGAGCATCCTCGGCTTCGTCGACCTGCCGAGCCGCCTCGCGCCGACCGCGAGCCAGCTCTACGGCACGAACCTCACGCACTTGCTCGCCGACATGGGCGGAGGCAAGAGCTTCCACATCGACCTCGACGACGAGGTCGTCGCGGGCGCGCTCGTGATGCAGGGCGGCGAGCTGCGCTGGCCACCACCACCTAGACCGAAGGTGCCCGAGCCGAGGCCCTCCCGCAGGCCCCCGAGCCTCAGGCCGCCCGTCGCGCACGAGCCCAAGTCGGCGCCGCCGCCCGTGGCCGCGGGCAAACACGCGCACGGTCACCACGCTCCACCCGGCGGGCGCGCCTCCACGATCGCGCTGCTCGCGGCCTGCCTCGCGATCGGCCTCTTGAGCTACGTCGCGCCGAGCGAGTTCCTCTCCCACCTCACGGTCTTCGTGCTCGCCTGTTTCGTCGGCTGGCAGGTCGTGTGGAACGTCACGCCGGCGCTGCACACCCCGCTCATGAGCGTCACCAACGCGGTGAGCGGCATCATCCTCATCGGCGGCATGCTCGCCGCCACCGGCCCGATCGCCGCGCCCGCCACGGTGCTGGGGATCCTCGCCATCCTGCTCGCGAGCATCAACGTCGCCGGCGGGTTCCTCGTCACCCGCCGCATGCTGGCGATGTTCCGGAAGTGAGCCCGACGCGATGACCCAATCCCTCGCCACCGGCCTCTACCTCGTCGCGGCGGTGCTCTTCGTGCGCTGCCTCGGAGGGCTCGCCTCGCAAGAGACGGCCCGCCGCGGCAACACCTACGGCATCCTCGGCATGGCGCTCGCCACGGGCGTCACCGTCGCCACCGCGGGCGGCGGCCAGCTCCCCATCCTCGCCGCGCTCGCCGCCGGCTTCGCCGTGGGCGCCGTGCTCGCCGCGCGCGTCGCGATGACGAGCATGCCCGAGCTCGTCGCGATCCTGCACAGCTTCGTCGGCGCGGCCGCGGTGCTCGTGGGCTTCGCCGCGTACCTCGACCCGGCGCACACGCTCGAGGGCACCGCGCGGCTCGTGCACTCGATCGAGATCTACATCGGCGTGCTCGTCGGCGCGGTCACCTTCACCGGCTCGGTCGTCGCCTTCGGCAAGCTGCGCGGCACCATCGGCTCGAAGCCTCTGCTCTTCCCGGGGCGCCACGCGCTCAACGCGGCGATGTTGCTCGGCTGCGTCGCGCTCGCCGTACCCTTCCTCGCCGCGCCCGGTCACGAGGGCCTGATGCACCTCGGCGTCATGACGGCCATCGCCTCGCTGCTCGGCGTCCTGCTCGTCATGGCCATCGGCGGCGCCGACATGCCCGTCGTCGTCTCGTTGCTCAACAGCTACTCGGGCTGGGCCGCGGCGGCCGCGGGCTTCATGCTGGGTAACGACCTGCTCATCGTGACGGGCGCGCTCGTGGGCTCGAGCGGCGCGATCCTGAGCATCATCATGTGCCGCGCGATGAACCGCTCGATCCTGAGCGTGGTGTTCGGCGGCTTCGGCGCGCAGGAGGGCGCGAAGCCCGCGCCGAAGCCCGGAGGGCAGACGGGCGAGGTGAAGACCACCGACGCCGAGCGGCTCGCGAAGGCCATGCTCGCGGCGAAGAGCATCGTGATCGTGCCCGGCTACGGGATGGCCGTCGCGCAGGCGCAGTCGACGCTCTTCGAGATCGCCAAGCTGCTGCGCGGGCGCGGCGTCGAGTTCCGCTTCGCCATCCACCCGGTGGCGGGGCGCCTGCCCGGGCACATGAACGTGCTGCTGGCCGAGGCGAAGGTCCCCTACGACATCGTGCTCGAGATGGACGAGATCAACGACGATCTGCCCCAGACCGACGTGGTCATCGTGTGCGGCGCCAACGACATCGTGAACCCCAGCGCGCTCGACGACCCCTCGAGCCCGATCTACGGCATGCCGGTGCTCGAGGTGTGGAAGTCGAAGCTCGTCGTCGTCACCAAGCGCGGTATGGCCGCGGGCTACGCCGGCATCGACAACCCGCTCTTCGTGCGGCCCAACGTCGAGATGCTCTTCGGCGACGCCAAGAAGAGCGTCGACGAGCTGCTCAGCCGGCTGCGCGAGGAGACGCGCTGACGGCGCTCGGGCCGCGCCGCGCGGGCCGCCACGCGCTCGACGCTCCGGGCAATCAGCGCCGCGGCGCGTCCTTCGACAGCTTGCGCTGCAAGGACCTTCGGTGCATGCCGAGGCGGCGCGCGGCCTCGGAGATGTTCTGGTCGCAGTCGGAGAGCACGCGCTGCAGGTACTCGTATTCGACGCGGTCGAGCGAGGGCACGTCGGCCTCCGGGTCGGCGCTGAGGCGCCGGCCGAGCAAAGCGCGCTCGCAGGCCTCGGCGTCGGTGGGTTTGGTGAGGTAGTCGACCGCGCCCGCCTTCACGGCGACGACCGCGCTGGCGATCGTGCCGTAGCCGGTGAGCACCACGACGCGTGTGCCCTCGTCGATCGACTTGAGCGTACCGACCAAGCTGATGCCGTCGCCGCCTGGCATGCGCACGTCGACGATCGCGTACTCGAAGGTCTGCGCGCGCGCGAGCGCCTCGCCCTCCGCCGCGGAGGCCGCGGCCGTCACGGCGAAGCCCCTGCGCGCGAGGGCCCGACCGAGCGCCGAGCGGAAGGCCTCGTCGTCGTCGACGAGCAGCAGCGTGGGCAGGGTCTCGTCGGCGCTCAAGGGCTCGCCTCCGCCGCTTTGCCGGGCAACGCGAAGCTCATGCGCACGCGCGTGCCGGCGCGCTCGCGAGGCTCGATCTCGAGGCGGCCGCCGACGTGCTCGAGCAGGCTGCGCACGAGGTAGAGCCCGAGCCCCATGCCCTCGCCGGGCTCCTTGGTGCTCGAGAAGGGCTCGCCGAGCCTGCCGGCGATCGCCGCGTCGACGCCGGTGCCCTCGTCTTCGACGACCACGAGCGCTTCGCCCTCGGAGAGCCCGCTCGAGACGACGATCGGCCTGAGCGCGCCGGTCGCGCGCGACGCATCGAGCGCGTTGTCGAGCAGCACGCCGAGCGAGGCGTGCAGATCCTCGTCGCCGATCGCGAGCCGCGCGGGCGCCCCGGCGCGGTGCTCCACCACGGCCTCGGGGTGCGCGTGCCTCCAGGCCTCGATGCTGCGCGCCACCTCGGCGTTGAGCTCGACCTCGGCCGGCACGACGGCGCTGCGCTGCGCGCTCGGGTGCATGCGCCTCAGCACCTCCCTGCAGCGCTGGACCTGGCGCACGATCTCCTGCGCTTGCTCGCCGATTTCACTTCGCTCGAGCTCGTCTCTGGCGAGCTCCGAGGCGATGACCGAGATCGTGCCGAGCGGCGTGCCGAGCTCGTGCGCCGCTCCTGCGGCGAGCGCGCCGATCGCGGCGAAACGCGAGGACTCCTCGGCGCGACGGCGCAGCTCCGCGAGCTCACGCTCTCGCTCGGCGAGCGCGCGCCGCGCCTGCGTGGAGAAGAGCGCGACCAGCGTCGCGGCGAGCGCGAAGGCGCCCCACATGCCGTAGAGGTGGCTCGAGAAGGCCGGATCGGTGGGTGGATGGCAGGAGGGGCCCGGCACGAGGAACAGCGCGCCGAAGGCGAGCGCCGAGAGCAAGGCGAGCGACAGCGTCACGCCGATCTCGAAGAGCGAGGCGGCGAGCGCGACGTAGACGAGCAAGAGCGCGCTGAAGGGGTTGGCCGCGGCGCCCGCGGCAGAGAGCACCGTGGCCAGCAAGACGAGATCGACCGCGACCGAGATCGCGGCGAAGCGCGCGCTGACGACCCAGCCGCGGCGCAGCGCATGCGAGAAGCCGAAGTCGAGCAGGACGAGCGCGACGAGCGCGGGCAGCGCGATGTGCCAGTCGACGGGCAGGCCGAGGTAGTGGATGCCGACCGGAAGCGACGCCGCGAGCGAGAGCGCCACGGCCCAGCGCAGCCTGGCGAGCCAAGGCCACGCGGCCTGCAGCGAGGGTGTGGCTTCGGCGGCGGGCTGGCTCATCGCACGACGACGTCGAACTGGAGGCGATCGGAGAGCGTCGCGGCCTGCGCGTCGACGAAGACCGTCCAGCGCCCGGGCATCGCGAGCGACAGGCCCGAGACGAGGTAGCCGCCGTCGCGGGTGCGCGAGATCTCGGGCTGCACCTCCGAACCATGCCCCATCTCGACGTGCAGCGCATCGACCGAGAGCTCGACGTCGACCAGATCGTGGGTGCTCGCCTCGCGGACCCAGAGCTCGAGCTCGTTCGGCCCCTCCACCACGCGGTCCATCGACAGCTCGAACATCAGCTCGCCCGCCTCACCGAGCCGCTCGACCTCGACGGCCTCGTCGGGCGCCGCCTGACACGCGACCGCAGCCGTCGCTACCAGCGCCAGCGCGAGCCAAGCGCGCCGGCCGCACCCATGCATCAAGACGCTTCGTTTCATCGCGCCTCCCAGCCCATGCGCAGGGCAATCCCAGAGATGATGTCCGCCTTCTCGGCGCGACCGAGGCTCTCGATCGGCAGCGCGACGCGCAGGGTCGGCACGAGCGCGAGCCCCTCGCCGACGTCGACGATCGCCGTGGCGAGCGCGTTCGTCTGCCGGCGGCCTCCGCTGCCGTCTTTGCCCGCGACCGAGGGCGAAGCCTCCCGCTCGTGCTCGACGCCCGCGCCGAAGGCGAGGCCCTCGAAGGTGGGCCCGGTCACGAGCTGCACACCGACGCGCGGCGCGCGCTGCACCTCTCGACCTCCCGCGTCGCTCGCCGCGAAGAGCCCGAGCGTGCCGCTCGCGAGCACGAACCAGCTGCCCTCGATCGCCTCCTCCAAGACGAGGCCGAAGCGCAGCTCGGGCACACCTTGGCCGCTGACGTCGGCGCCGATCGCGCTCTCGCTGCGCCAGCTCGGTCGACCGAGCGGAGCGACGACCGCGGTCGTCAGCGCGACGCCCGGCCACAGCTCGTAGACCGGCACCGGCAGGAGCGTCACACGCGCGCCGAAGACCGCGTCGCCCACGCCGATGCGCTGATCGCTCGTGCCTCCCTTGCTCGCGAAGGTCGTGATCAGGGGCAGCGTGATCCCGATCTCGAGCGGCTTGGCGACGCGCACGGTCCAAGCGGCGCGCGTGCGCAGACCGAGCTCGGAGTCGCCCGCGGGCATGCCCGCGAAGCTGCCCTCGTCGTCGTAGCTGCCGACGCGGTAGCGCAGATCCTGGCCGATGCTCGCCGCCGCGATCTCGAAGCGCCCGAGGCGCTCACCGAGCCCGGCCGGGTCTCCGCAGCACACGCTCGCCGACGCCTCAGCCGCGACGGCGTAGAGGCAGAGGGCGACGAGGCTCGACCAGAGGCGCACGCGAGCTGTCTAGTCCTCGGACCCGACGCCGCCCATGCGTCACGAGGTCGCAGCCTCCTCGTCAGACGCGGCAAACTGCCGCGCCACTCTGCCGCCCCACTCTGCCGCCCCACTCTGCCGCCCCAGAGCGTGGATCAGCTCCGCAGCGCCCTGCGGAGCCAGCGGATCAGCGCAGGCGGAGGCCGTTGCGCGGCTTCGACGCCGGCGCGACGCCGGGCATCGTGTGCTCGGTCTCGTCGTCGTCGATGTCGAAGACCGAGACGTTCATGCGCGTGATGGCGGGCATCGTCACCTCGGTCTCGTCGTCGAAGTCGTCGGCCGAGGCGGCGATCTGCACCTCGGACGGCGCGCCGGGCAGCCCGGGCTCCGAGCGACCCGGCTCCGAGGGCGAGCGCAGCGTGCTGCGGCGCACGACGCCGCTCTCGGGCAGGATCGACGGCGCACGCTCGGGGCCCAGCTCGAGCACGGCAGAGGCGTCGAGCTCGGCAGAAGGAACCACCCGCGCGTCGAAGAGCGCCTCGCCACGGAGCTGCGTGGCGCCGGCGAGCAGCTCATGCGCGTGGATCAAGAGGTGAGAGAGCGCATCGGCCTGCTGATCGGGCGTGTCGTCCGAGCAGCGCTCGGAGACCTCACGGAGGACCGAAGCGAGCTGCGTCGCGGTCGCACCGAGCGCCTCGTGGCTCTGCTCGAGCTCCTCGACGAGGCAGCCCACCAGCGCCTGGAACGCCGCGCCCTCGAGGGCCACGCAGTCGATCTGCGTCTCGTCGCTCGCTCGCGGCTGCAGCACTCTGGCGGCGCTCATGTCGGCGTACAGGGTAGCACACACCCGTTCACCCTGTCTCTCGGAAGCGGTGTCTCTCGGAGGCCGCGACTCTCGCGATCGGCCTCCTGAGCTCGGTCAGTCAGGCGGCGGGCTCTCGGAGGTGGGCGCTTGGTCGTCGTAGGCCACGTCGATGCCGACGAGCTTCATCAGGCGGATCGCGTTCGTCGAGCGCACGACCCCCTGCTTGAGCGTGTAGTCGAAGACCATCTCCGAGCCCTCGATGCGGTCGCTGAAGTGCACGATGCGCACCTTGCCGCCGCTCTCTTCGGCGAGCTGCACGAGCGCCAGATCGTGGGTCGACACGGCGCCGATCGCGCCTCCCTCGACGAGGTGGTGCACCACGCCGCGCGCGCCGATCGTGCGCTCGCGCGAGTTCGTGCCGTGGAGGATCTCGTCGAGCAGGAAGAGCACCGGCGCGCGCCGCGAGCCCTCGACCACCGCGCGCAGACGCAAGAGCTCGGCGTAGAAGTGCGAGGCGCCCTTCGAGAGCGAGTCCTGGATGCGCATGCTCGTCCACACGTCGAGCCTGCTGAGGCGCGCGCTCTTCGCGCAGACGACGCTGCCGGCCTGCGCCATCACCGCGCAGAGGCCCATCGAGCGCAGGTAGGTGCTCTTGCCGCTCATGTTCGAGCCCGTCACGAGCAGCGCGCGATCGCCGGTGCCGAGCCGCACGTCGTTGGTGATGCGCTTCGTCGGCGCGAGCAGCGGGTGCCCCACCGCCTCGGCCTCGAGCAGCGCCTCGCCCTCGACGAGCTCGGGCCAGGCGTGGTCAGGGTGCTCCGCCGCGTAGCTCGCGAGGCTCGCGAGGGCCTCGAGCTCGCCGAGCGCCACGAGCCAGGCGCGCGCTCGTTTGCCGGAGCGCACGCGCCAGCGCTCGAGGAAGAGCGCCACCCAGATGTCGTAGAGCAACCCGAGGTTGACGAAGAAGTGGACGAGGCTGTTGTGGCGCAGGTCGGCGAAGCCCACGACGCGCTCGAGCCGGGCGATCTCCTCCGAGGCGCGCGGCTCGCCGCCCTCGCCGAGCAGCGCGGCCTTCGCGCGCTTCAGCATCGGCGCCTCGACCTCCATCGCTTCGACCAGCTCGAACACGCCGCGGAACCGCCCGAAGGGCGCCTCGCGCGAGGTCACGAAGTCGATCATGCGGCGCACCGGCCCGAGCATCGCGCCGAGCGCGACGAGCTGCCCGAGCAGCGGCGCCACGTAGGCGAGCGAGGCCCAGGGGTGCAGCCCCGCGAGCGTGCCGCGCAGGTTGAAGGCGAGGATGGTGAGCGGCACCGAGACGGCGCCGAGCACCACGTAGAGCTTGCGCTTCTGCGCCTCCGGGCGCGTGACGCCGGCGACGGGCATCTCGCTCGGGGCCTCGCCCCAGAGCGCGAGCGGGTCCTCGGCGCGGCCCCTGCTCTGCGAGCGGCGCGCGAGCACGGCGAGATCCTCGAGCAGGCGAGGCTTCTGGGCGAGCTCTCGCGCCGCCTCCTGGCGCTCGGCGATCTCCTTGGCCGTCGCCCTGCGTGCGAGCCAGCGCGCGAGCGTCTCTTCGCCCACGGCCGTCTCGGCGCGCGACATCGCTGCGAAGAGCGAGCCCTGGCCGAAGATGTCGAGATCACCGGCGTAGGGGTGCTCGGGCACGAGGAATCGCGCGCCGTGAGGGTCGTCGACGCGCTTCCTGTGCGGATCCTCGGGCTCTTCTTCGCCGAGCATGCGTTTCTGCCCGGCCTGCACGAGCAACTTGCGCTGTCCGAGCTCGAGCTCCGCCGCCGTGATGTAGCCGTGCTTCACCACGAGGCCCACGAAGACGGCGCCGAGCGCCGCCGCGATGCCCCAGGCCCAGCCCGGCAGCCCGCTCAGCCAACCGAAGACGACGAGCAGACCCGCAGGCAGCGCCGTGAGACCGCGCCAGCGCGAGAGGCCATCGCTCCGCCGCGCGAGCTCGGCGAGCTCGAGGTCGATTTGCTTCGAGCGCGCCTCGTAATGCTCCCGGACTCCCGCCACAGCACGCGGGCGTAGCACGTTGCGCGCGACAAGGGGCGGGATTAGGGTCCGGCCCACCCATGTTCGCCTGGATCAAGAAGCTCTTCGGCACGTCTCACGAGCGCACGGTCAAGCGGCTGCAGCCCAAGGTCGTCGCCATCAACGAGCTCGAGAGCAAGATGAAGGAGCTCTCCGACGAACAGCTCAGGGCCAAGACCGCGGAGTTCAAGCAGAAGCTCGACAACGGCGCCACCGTCGACGACATCCTCGTCGAGGCCTTCGCCGCCTGCCGCGAGGGCAGCCGCCGCGTCTTGAAGATGCGCCACTACGACGTGCAGCTCATCGGCGGCATGGTGCTCAACTCCGGCGCGATCGCCGAGATGCGCACCGGCGAGGGCAAGACGCTCGTCGCCACCCTGCCCTGCTACCTCAACGCCCTCGAGGGCAAGGGCGTGCACGTCGTCACGGTGAACGACTACCTCGCGCGCCGCGACTCGGAGTGGATGGGCAAGCTCTACGGCTTCATGGGGCTGTCCACCGGCGTCGTCGTGAACCAGCAGAGCGACGCCGAGAAGAAGCGCGCCTACCAGTCGGACATCACCTACGGCCAGAACAACGAGTTCGGCTTCGACTACCTGCGCGACAACATGAAGTTCTCGGCGCTCGAGTACATGCAGCGCCCCCTGCACTACGCGATCGTCGACGAGGTCGACTCGATCCTCATCGACGAGGCGCGCACCCCGCTCATCATCAGCGGCCAGGGCGAGCGCTCGAGCGACAAGTACAAGGTCATCAACGAGGCCATCCCGGAGCTGCGCAACGAGCAGCACTACAACCTCGACGAGAAGGGCCACACCGTCACGCTCACCGACGAAGGCGTCGAGCTCGCGGAGAAGCTGCTCGGCAAGCTCGGCATCCTCAAGACGAGGAACCTCTACGACGCCGAGAACCTCGAGACCCTGCACATCCTCAACCAGTGTCTGCGCGCGCACACGCTCTACAAGCGCGACGTCAACTACCTGGTGCGCGAGGGCAAGGTCCTCATCGTCGACGAGTTCACCGGCCGCGTGCTCGCGGGCCGACGCTGGAGTGACGGCCTGCACCAGGCGGTCGAGGCGAAGGAGCACGTGCGCATCCAGGAAGAGAGTCGCACGATGGCGACGATCACCTTCCAGAACCTCTTCCGCCTCTACAAGAAGCTCTCGGGCATGACGGGCACCGCCGACACCGAGGCGGGCGAGTTCCACAGCACCTACAAGCTCGACGTCGTCATCATCCCGACGAACAAGAACATCGTCCGCGAGGACCTCCACGACGTCGTCTACAAGACGGAGCCCGAGAAGTTCACCGCCGTCGTCAACGACCTGCTCGAGCACCACGAGGCGGGCGTGCCGATCCTCGTCGGCACGACGAGCGTCGAGAAGAGCCAGGCCATCAGCAAGATCCTCACGAAGCGCAAGATCAAGCACGAGGTGCTCAACGCGAAGCACCACGAGAACGAGGCCTTCGTCGTCGCCCAGGCCGGCCGCAGGGGCTCGGTCACCGTGTCGACCAACATGGCCGGCCGCGGCACCGACATCGTGCTCGGCGGTAGCCCCGAGATGCTCGCGAAGTGGGAGTTCCGCCAGCAAGACCGCGACCCGGAGGCAGAGCCCGAGGCCTTCGAGGCGCTCGTGGAGAAGCTGCGCGTCGAGTGCGAAGCCGAGGGCAACGAGGTGCGTGAGCTCGGCGGGCTCTACATCATCGGCACCGAGCGCCACGAGTCGCGCCGCATCGACAACCAGCTCCGTGGCCGCGCGGGCCGCCAGGGCGACCCGGGCGCGAGCCGCTTCTACCTGAGCCTCGAAGACGACCTGATGCGCATCTTCGCCGGCGATCGGGTGAAGAACCTGATGGAGCGCATGGGCATGCCCGACAACGAGCCCATCGAGCACCCGATGGTCACGAAGAGCATCGAGAACGCCCAGAAGAAGGTCGAGGAGCGCAACTTCGACATCCGCAAGAACGTGCTCGAGTACGACGACGTGATGAACTCGCAGCGCAAGACGATCTACGACTTGCGCCAGTCGCTCCTGCTCGGCCGCTACACGCCCGAGATCGTCGACGAGGACGGCAAACCCACCGGCGACAAGCGCACGATCAAGCCTCGCAAGAAGATCGTCGACGAGGTCACCCCCGTCGTCGGCAGCATCCTCGGCATGTACCTCTCCGACCCGCTCTCACCGCTCGACAAGGACGGCGAGCCGCGCAAGGTCACGCGCAAGGACTTCGAGGGCAAGGGCCTCGAGCTCGTCGAGCTCGACGACCTGAAGCGCATCCTCTACGCGGGCTCGCAGGCCTTCCCCGGCTGGGGCATCCTCACCGACTTCACGAGCAAGGCGAAGAAGCCGGCCGAGGCCTACGACGAGCTCGTCGAGCTCGCGCCGCTCGCGCTCACCGAGCAGCGAGAGCGCATCCTCGATCTCATGGACCGCATCATCGGCGCGATGGTCGAGGAGTCCTGCCCGCCGGCGAAGCCGCCGGAGGACTGGGACTGGGGCGGCATCTTCGAGGGCATGAAGGAGACCTTCGGCATCGAGCTCGAGGACGACATCGCCGACTACGGCGACCCCGAGTCGCTGGCGAACCACCTCTACGAGCTCGCCGAGAAGCGCTTCGAGGCGAAGGAGGAGGAGATCGGCTGGGAGCTCGTGCTCAAGGCCTTCCGCCACGTGTACCTCGAGGAGCTCGACAAGGCCTGGGTCGACCACCTCAACGACATGGAGCACCTCCGCGACGGCATCGGCCTCCGTGGCTACGGCCAGAAGGACCCGAAGCAGGAGTACAAGAAGGAGGGCTACAACATCTTCGTGGGCATGGTCGCGCGCGTCTCGCAGGGCGTGATGAGCAAGCTCATGACGAAGCTGCGCATCGAGCGCGCCGAGGACGAGCGCCGGATCGAGGAGAACGATCTCTTGCGCCACGCCCAGGAGCTGGCCATGAGCATCGCGCGCCACGACGAGCCTCTGCCCACGGGCGCCGACGAAGGCCCCCCGCCGGAGCAGGAGCCCGCCCTGGCAGGCGACATGGAGTGCCCCTGTGGCAGCGGCAAACCCTTCGCGAAGTGCCATGGCGCCGACGAAGCCGAAGAAGACAGCCGGTCCGCCTCGCTCTGAGGGGCCGGCGGCCTCGACCGTGCGCGTCTCGCGCAGCGGGCGCTCGCCCGTGCGCGCCTCGGCGCGCGCGCTCGAGAAGCAGGCAGAGCGCATGCTCGCGACCCTCGGGCTCGAGGGCGCGGAGCTGTCGATCGCGCTCGTCGACGATCCGACGATCCACGCGCTCAACAAGGCCTACCGGAAGAAGGACAAACCCACCGACGTGCTGTCCTTCGCGCAGCACGACGACGCGCTCTCCCTGGCGAAGGGCGCGCAGGCGCAGCGCGCGCGGGCCGCGAAGCCGAGCGCCGCGCAGGGCCTCTTGCTCGGCGACGTGATCGTGTCGCTCGACACCGCGGCTCGTCAGGCGGCGGAGCGCGACCGCAGCCTCGCGGCCGAGCTCACGACGCTGCTCGCGCACGGCGTGCTGCACCTCGCGGGCTTCGATCACCGGACCGACGACGAAGAGCGCGAGATGAACGCCTACGCGGCGGTGCTCGAGGCCGCGGCGCTCGCGAAGAAGCCGCTCCGGCTCGCGCTGCGCGAGCGTCGCTGAGCGCGACTGAGCGCAGCTGGGCGCGGCTGAGCTCCGCTCAGGGCGCCATCTTGGCGAGCGCGGCCTCGACCTCTGCGCGCGCCCCGGGCGGCGTGGGCAGGCCTGCGCCGTGCGCGAGCGCGTACTCGACGAGCGCGCGCTCGAGCGGGCTCAGCACCGAGCTGCGCCTGTAGCCGAGCGACTCGACGCCGAGCTCGAGCAAGACGCTGCCGTCGTCGCGCTGCTCGAAGCGCAGCACGCCGTCGGGGTACTTGCGGATCTGGCGCAAGAGGCCGCGCAGGATGGAGGCGCGGCGGCGGGCGTGCTGGAGCGCCGGCTCCTGGAAGAGAGCGTAGAAGCGGTTGCGCGACCAGGCGCTCGGCGTGAGCACGAGCGCGCAGAGCAGCGCGTCGGGATCGAGCGAGCTCTCGGCCCCGCGCTCCGCCTCGGCCTGCGCGAGCACGCTCAACCCGAGGCCTCGACGCCCTTGAGCAGCTCGGCTTGGCGGTGGGCGCGCAGCGCGCCCACGAGCTCGTCGAGCTCGCCGGCCATGACGGCCTCGAGCTTGTGCAGCGTGAGCCCGATGCGGTGATCGGTGACGCGGTTCTGCGGGTAGTTGTAGGTGCGGACCTTCTGCGAGCGCTCGGCCGAGCCGACCATGCCTCGTCGCTCGGCGCTCATCGCCTCGTCGGCCTTGCGCTGCTCGATCTCGAGCAGGCGCGAGCGCAGCACCTTGAGCGCGCGGGCCTTGTTCTTGAGCTGCGAGCGCTCGTCCTGGCATTTCACGATGAGGCCCGTGGGGATGTGGCGGATCTGCACCGCGCTGTTCGTGGTGTTGACGCCCTGCCCACCCGGGCCGCCGCTCGCGGCGATCGAGACGTCGAGGTCCTTGTCGTCGAGCACGACGTCGACCTCGTCGGCCTCGGGCAGCACCGCGACGGTGGCCGTCGAGGTGTGGATGCGCCCCTGCGCCTCGGTCGCCGGCACACGCTGCACGCGGTGCACGCCGCCCTCGAAGCGCAGCTCGGCGTAGACGCCCTGGCCCGTGACGAGCGCGATGATCTCCTTCAGGCCGCCGGCGGAGGCCTCGCTCGAGCTGAGCACCTCGATCTTCCAGCGCTTGCGCTCGGCGTAGCGCGTGAACATGCGGAAGAGATCCGCCGCGAAGAGCGCAGCCTCCTCGCCTCCTTCGCCGGCGCGGATCTCGAGCACGACGTTGCGGTCGTCGTTCGGATCGCGCGGCAGGAGCAAGAGCTGCACCTCCTGCGCGACGCGCTCGTGCTCCTGCTCGAGCTCCCCGAGCTCCTCCTTCGCGAGCTCACCGAGCTCCGGGTCGGCCAGCATGGCGCGGCTGTCCTCGATGCGCTTCTCGAGCCCGAGCAGCGACGCATAGGCGGCGACGACCGCCTCCATGTCGTTGCGCTCCTTGTTCAGCTTCTGCAGCTGGTTGCGGTCGCCGAGCACCTCCTGCGAGCAGAGCAGGTGCTCGAGCTCCTGGTAGCGCCTCGTCGCCGCGGCGAGCTTCTCGCGCGGGAGCATCGTCGCCTCGCCTCAGGCCACGGCCGGCTCGGCGGCCGAGCCCGCGAGCGCGCGCGCTCCGGCGAAGGAGGGGTCGTCGACGAGCAGGCCGTAGGACTCGAAAGAGCGATCGGGCGGATCGACGGGCAGCTTGCTCGTCGCGTGGGCGAGCGCGGCGCGCAGCGAGGCGAGCGCGACCTCGAGCTGCGAGTCGTCCGGCGGGGCGGTGGTGATCTTCTGCACGAGGAAGCCCGGCCAGAGCAGCACCTGCAGGGGCCCGGTGGTGCAGTACTTCGCGAAGAAGCGCTGCAGCTCGTAGGTGATGCCGGCCATCACGGGCAAGAGCGGCAGCTTCATGGCGAAGAAGCCGAGCGACTGCGCGAAGCGCGGCCCCGGCAGCGGGGGCAGGAAGGCGCCGACGATCGAGAAGAGCACCACGCTCACGAAGGCGACCATGATGATGAAGGTCGTGCCGCAGCGCGCGTGAAGAGCGCTCGTGGGGCGCGCGTGCTCGAGCAAGAGCGGCTTTCCGGCCTCGTAGGTGCTGATCGCCTTGTGCTCTGCGCCGTGGTACTGGAAGACGCGTCGTACGTCGGGCATGAGGCGGATGAGCGCCATGTAGCCGATGATGATCGACAGCTTGGCGACGCCGGTGATCACCTGGAAGCCGGGCGAGGTCACCTCGAGCCCGAGCGCGAGCCCGGAGTTCACACCCTCGGCCGCGAGCTGAGGCAGCGCGATGAAGAGGCCCACCGCGAAGACGATGGGCAGGAGCATGAAGAGGCCGCCGCCCTTCTTCTCGTCGGCCCCCTTCTTCTCCTCGGCCACGGCGCCGGGCGACTCCTCGCCCGTGCTCGTCATCATGCTCGCGACGAGCAGCGCGAGGGTCGAGAGCGTCGACGGCGGGGCGACCTTGGCCGCCGGGGCGGCGGCGCCCGCGGCTTGAGCGCGCTCCTCGGCGAGCAGGTCGGCCTCCATGATCTCCGCCGACCAACGCAGCGACTGCGAGCCGATGCGCAGCGAGGACACGAGCGTGTGCGCGCCGCGGAAGATCGGCTTCGTCCACAGACCCGAGCGCGGCGCCTCGACGCTGCGCTCGCGCACGACCAGCGAGCCGTCGCGCCGCCGGCAGACGATCGACAGGCTCCCGGGAGCCCGCATCATCACGCCTTCGATCACCGCTTGGCCGCCGACGTTGGTCGGGTTGGGCGTCTCCTCACTCATGCGTTTACCCTAGCAGCTCGCGGCCTGGGTGCCGAAGCGTCAGCGAGCCGCGCAGAGGGGGCTCGATCCACGCGCCCGAGCTCGGCGCGCGCGACGCGAAAAGCCCAGCCGGCGCGGGACCGACTGGGCCTCTGGGCTCGAGGAGCGGCGCGAGCCCCGGTGGCAGGGCGCCGCTCGCTGCGGCTCACTTCGTGGTGGTCGCGTACTTCTTGCGGAAACGATCGACGCGGCCCGCCGTGTCCATCAGCTTCTGCTTGCCCGTGAAGAACGGGTGGCACTTGGAGCACACGTCCGTCGTGAAGCTGCCGCGGGTGGAGTAGGTGTCCACGACCGACCCGCAAGCGCAGGTGATGGTGGCCTTGGGGTAGTCGGGGTGGATTCCAGCTTTCATGGCGGCCTCTACTTCGAAGGGCTCCGGGAGGGCGAAAGTACCTCGCGGGGAGAGGGGTCTTAGTCGAGCGTGCCAGCCTGCGCAAGTCTTGCCATCTGCGCAGTCCGCCCAGCCCGGGGGCACGCGCCCGGCCGGCCGGGCGGAGGGCTCGTGGCGCCGGCGGGAGTTCGTGGCACAAGGGCCGGCATGGAACTGCTCGAAGCGCTCCGAACCCGCCGCAGCGTGCGCGGCTTCGCCGCGACCGAGGTGCCCGCCGACAAACTCGAGCGCGTCTTCGCCGGCGCCCAGGCGACGCCCTCGTGGTGCAACATCCAGCCCTGGCGCGTGTGGCTGCTCTCCGGCGCGGCGCGCGAGCGCGTCACCAAGCGCCTGGTCGAGGCCGCGAAGACCGGCGTGGCGCCCGGCCCCGACATGCCCTTCCCGGTCGACTACCCCGAGCCCTACGCCACGCACCGCCGCACCTGCGGGCGCGCGCTCTACGAAGCGATGGGGGTCGAGCGCCACGACCACGAGGGCCGGCAGGCCGCGTGGCTGCGCAACTTCGTCGCCTTCGACGCGCCGCACGTCGCCATCGTCGCGGCCGACAAACGCATCGGGCCCTACGTCGCCGTCGACATCGGCTGCTGGCTGCAGTCGCTGCTCCTGCTCGCGACGAGCGAGGGCCTCGCGAGCTGCGCCCAGGCCGCGCTCGCGCTCTACCCGGGCATCCTGCGCGAGGAGCTCGGCATCCCGGAGGAGCTCGCGATCTGGTTCGGCGTCGGGCTCGGCTACGAAGACGCCGAGGTGAAGGCGAACGCCTGCCGCACGGACCGCGACGAGCCGTCGAAGAACCTGGTCCACGTGCGCGACTGAGCGAGCGGCAGCGGCGCAGGCGCGCTGCGTGCCCCGGGGCTGAGCGCCAGGGCGGAGTCAGGCTAGGCTCGGCGCACCGCCATGAGCCCCGAGCACGCACGCCTGATGGCCCGCTACAACCGCTGGATGAACGAGAAGCTCTACGCCGTCGCGGCGACCCTGAGCGACGAGGAGCGCAAGGCCGACCGAGGCGCCTTCTTCGGCTCGATTCATCGCACCTTCAACCATCTGCTGCTCGCCGACCGCGTCTGGCTCGGCCGCTACGCCGGCGTCGAGCTGGCCGACGGTGAGCTCGGGCCGGGTGGGATCCGCGCGCTCGACCAGGAGCTCTACGCCGACTTCGACGAGCTCCGTCGCGAGCGCGTGAAGACCGACGACGCGCTCGACGCCTTCGTCGCCGGCCTGACCGAGGCCTCGCTCGCCGGGCCGCTGCGCTTCGTGCGACGCGGCGCCGTGAACGAGATGCCGCTCTGGCACGCGCTCGCGCACCTCTACAACCACCAGACCCACCACCGCGGCCAGATCACCACGCTGCTCTCGCAGGCCGGGCGCGACCCGGGCGTGACCGATCTGGTCGCCATGCTGCGCGCCTGAGGCGCGGCCTGCGCGCGCGCTGGGCGGCCCCACGCGTCGCTCGCCGGCGCCTCGCGCCGCCCCGCCCCTACTTCGTCCCGAACAAGCGGTCGCCCGCGTCGCCGAGGCCGGGCAGGATGTAGCCGTGGTCGTTGAGCCGCTCGTCGATCGCGGCGGTGACGATCGGCACGTCCGGGTGCTCCTTGTGGAAGGCGGCGATGCCCTCGGGGCAGGCGAGCAGGCAGATGAAACGCAGAGAGCCGGGGTTGCTCGCCTTCACGCGCGTGACCGCGGCGGCGGCCGAGTTGCCCGTCGCGAGCATGGGGTCGCACATGAGCACGTCGCGGTCGGCGAGATCGCTCGGCACCTTGTAGTAGTACTCGACCGGCTGCAGCGTCTTCGGGTCGCGGTAGAGGCCCACGTGGCCCACGCGCGCCGAGGGCATGAGCTCGAGCATGCCGTCGACGATGCCGAGGCCCGCGCGCAGGATGCCGATCAGCACGACCTTCTTGCCCTCGAGCACCGCGCCCGTCATCGGCATGAGTGGGGTCTCGATGGGCTCGTCGCGCAGCTTGAGATCGCGCGTCGCCTCGTAGGCGAGCAGCATCGAGATCTCCGACAAGAGCCGGCGGAAGCTCGCCGTGCTCGTGTCCTTCTTCCGCATCAGCGTCAGCTTGTGCTTCACCAGCGGGTGATCGACCACGACGACGTTGGAGCTCATGCGTCGGGGGATAACCGGCCTCGCCCCGGGACGGAAGCGCCAAGCGGCGGCCTCGTGCGTCGAGCCTCCGGCGTCGCCGCTCAGAACACCGTGCCGTCGCTCTCGACGAGGATCGGCGGCGGCGCACCCTCGCGCAGACGCGCGGCGATCGTGCGCCCCGCGAGCCACGAGGCGGTGTCGAAGAGGCCCGAGCGCTGCCCGGGATCACCCACCCCCGAGCCGAGGCGCGCGTAGAGCTCCGCGAGGATCGCCACCGAGAGCGCGCGCCACTCCACGACGAGCTCGCTCGACACCGCGTGCGTCGCGCTCGCCTCGCTCGCATCGCAGAGACGCAGCGCGCCCACGTCGAGCAACAGACCCGCGTTGCGGTAGTCGGCGAGCGGCGTGAGCCGGTCGAGCCCCACGAGCTCGACGCCTGCCATGGCGAGCGGCTCGACGAGCGAGCGCAGGAGCCACTGCACGAGCTTGTGCAGCGGCACGAGCCCCTCGTCGCCCTCGCCGAGCGCCTGGTGGCGCCACACGTCGCCGAGCGGCTCGCCGCCGAGCTGGGCGCCCTCGGGCCACAGCGGCGCCAGGGCCTGCGCGAGCCAAACGAAGAGCCGGCTCGCTTCGAGCGCGCCGCCTCGCGCCGCTTCGCGAGCCTCTTCAGGGTGCGCGCGCGCCCCTCGAGCCCCACGAGCTCGTGCCCCGGACGCACCTGCAGCGCGCGTGCGAGCGCCTCCTCGCCGAGGCGCTCGAGCCCCTCGGCGTCGCAACGCGGCGCGCTCGGCGCGCCTCCGAAGCTGCCCGCCTCGAACATTCGCAGGCTCGCGACCGCGAGCCCCTCCGAGCGCCGGAGCTCCACACCGTCGACGTCGACGTAGCTCCACGAGGGGCCCGCGCCCGCGTCGAGCAGCACGCTCGGCACCAGCAGATCCACGTAGCTGCGCGCGCGCTCGATCGCGCCCCGCCCCGCGAGGCGCTCGGCGAGCGCCGCGCTGCGCGGCACGCCGCCGGCGTCGAAGTGCCGCAGCCGCCCGAAGCTCGTGGCCTCGCTCCGGCCGAGCTCCATCGCGGCGTGGGAGATTTCGCCGAGCGCCTTCGAGAAGCCCGCCTCGACGAGCTCGAAGTGCGCGAGCTCGCCTGCGCGTGCTCGCGCGAGCAGCCGCGCGCATCGGTCGCGAACCGCCTCGAGGGAACAGAGCGCGGCTCGACGGGCGCGCGCGTCTGCTCCGGCATCACTCATCGCCGCGCAGTGTCGCGCGGGAGCGCGCCGCGGCACAACGACGCCGGCCCTCGGAGGCTCGGGGCCGAAGCGTGACTCACTCGTGAGTTACGCTTTCCAGCCAGGCCGGCTGGGTGCATCATGCGAGGCCGTGAGCACCCAAGCAGAGAGCAAGCCCAGGAAGGTCGGCATCGTCTTCGCGGGAGGCCCCGCGCCGGCCGCCAACGCCGTCATCGCGGCGGCGGCGTCGAGCTTCCGCCGCGCGGGCGTCGAGGTCGTGGGCTTTCTCCACGGCTACTCGGGGCTCATCGACTACGACGCCGAGAAGCGACCGCTCGTCGAGGGCCGCGACTACCTGATCTTCAAGGATCGCGACCTGCAGGGCCTGCGCAACGAGCGCGGCATCTTCATCGGCACCGCGCGCGCGAACCCGGGCAAGAAGGTGCGCGGCCCGCAGGATCTGGGAGACGCCGAGCGCACCGCGCCGCTCCGCCGCGTGCACCGAGGCCTCGTGGATCTCGGCGTCGACGCGCTCGTGTCGATCGGCGGCGACGACACGCTCAAGACCGCGAACCTCTTCTACGAGTTCCAGAAGACGCTGCCCGAGGGCGAGCCGCGCGTGCGCGTCGTGCACGTGCCGAAGACGATCGACAACGACTACCGCGGCATCGACTTCACCTTCGGCTTCTTCACCGCCGTCGACGTGATGGCCAAGGAGCTCTTGAACCTGCGCGCCGACGCCAAGGCGACCAAGAGCTACTTCATCGTCGAGACCATGGGTCGCAAGGCCGGCTGGCTCAGCTACGGCGTGGCCATCGCGGGCGAGGCGCACCTGGTCATCGGCGTGGAGGACGTCGTCGGTGGTCTCACGACGAACGAGGAGAGCGTCGACGAAGCAGGCCAGAAGCGTGTCGAGCTCAAGCTCGACCTCGACGCGCTCGCCGACCGCGTCATCGAGCTCGTGCTCGCGCGCGAGGCGCGCGGCAAACACTACGGCACCGTGGTGCTCGCCGAGGGCCTCGCCGAGCTCTTGCCGAAGAGCTTCCTCGACGGCATCGCGCGCGACGATCACGGGCACATCTCGCTCGGCAAGATCGACATCGGCAAGCTCGTCGCGCAGCACGCGAGCAAACGCTTCGAGAAGCGCCTCGGCCGCCCCATCAAGATGACCGGCGTGCAGCTCGGCTACGAAGCGCGCTGCGCCGCGCCCCACGCCTTCGACGTCATCCTCGGCAGCCAGCTCGGCAACGGCGCCTTCCGCGCGCTCGCCGAAGAGGGACTCGACGGCCACATGATCTCGACCGCCGGCCAGCTCGAGCTCACCTACGTGCCCTTCGCCGAGCTCATCGACCCGGTCACGCTCAAGACCGAGGTGCGCTTCATCGAGCCCGGCAGCGACTTCCAGAAGCTCGCGCGCGCGCTGGAGACGCAGCTCGGGTTGAAGAAGTAGCGAGCAACGCGACCAAGGGGGAACCCTTGCTGGAGCGAAATTCATTGCGTCCCCGTTCTTCAGTGCCGCAAGCTTCGCGGCACCGAAGGGGGTCCAATGATCGGAACGCATCCCGCGAGCGTCGCTGCTCGTCGCTGCTCGTCGCTGTGAGCCTCGCCGCTTGCGCGGCGGATGAGCCCGAGCCGCTGGCACGAGCCCAGCAGCACATCTACGACGGCAGCGACGGCCAGGTCTTCGCAGACCAAGGCGCTCGGCCGGCCGTCGTGCGGCTGAGCCTCGCGGGGGAGAAGTGTGGAGGGGTGCTCATCGCGAGCGACGTGGTGCTGACGGCGGCGCATTGCCTCGACGGCATCGAGGCCTGGCCCGACGACCCGCCCCCGCCCATCCCCGAAGGCGACTACGTCGTGAACCTTCCCGGACTCGGGCTCGCTGCCTCCGACTTGCCGAACGAGACCTCGATCTGGCGCTTCCCCAAGCAGCCTTCGAGCTCGTTCTGGGTCGACGAAGTGCGCAGGCACCCCGACTTCCCCGGAGGCGGAGCAGCCACCGACGTGGCGTTCTTCCGCCTCTCCACGGGGTATCCGCGCCACATGGTCCAGCCGATGAGCGTCGCTACGCCGTCGACGGTTCACGGCCGAATCGCGGCGCACGTGTTTGGCGTGTACACCCACCAAGCCGACTGCTCCGGCCTGGGCACCCAGGTGAGGTACATGCTCGGGGAAGCCTACGCCTGGCTCGGCCAATCGGGACCACACAGCTTCCCCGGGCTGTACGGCGGCCCGGGTTCGACGATGTGCAAAGGCGACTCGGGGAGCCCCATCGTCTCGCACGATTGGGGAGGCCCGGCCAACCCTCTCCCAGACGACCAGGTCTTCAGCGTCGTGAGCCAAGGCCCAGGGAGCTCGGTGCTCGGGGCGAACCTGCAGCGCGCCGACGTGCACGACTGGCTCTGGGTGAACGCGATCGACCGCGACGGCGACGGCATCCCGGCGGCGTTCGACAACTGCGACCGCGTCTACAACCCCAGCCAAGCCGACGACGACGGGGACGGCGTCGGCGACGCCTGCGACGAGTGCCCAAGCCACCCCTCCGAGTGGCTCTCCGACACGGATGAGGACGGCATCCTCGACTGCCGAGACGCCTGCCCACTCGATCCGCCCGATCCGAACTCCCCCGGCGACACCTACGGTGACGCAGACGGCGACGGCTGGTGCAACGGGGCCGACAACTGCCGAGGCGTGTTCAACCCCAACCAGCGCAGCGCCAACCACCACTCCGAAGGGCGCTGGAACGCCTTGGGGCTGGGCGACGCCTGCGAGCCCGTGCCGGTGCCCGATGCTCTGAGCGCGGCCGCCGATACGCTCGGCAGCTGGGGCGTGGACCACCCCTGGCACAAGAGCCAGTGGCTGCACTCCAAGAACGATCGGCTGATCGTGCACCCTCGGCCCTCGCGCAAGTCGACCGACGGCACCGCCGTCACGCCGCCGGATCCGATCATCACGCACGTTCGGTTCTGTCAGCGGCCGGATCCTGAGGACTTGCTCGCGACCCCATGCCAGAGCGCCGCCGGAATTGACGACGAGCACTTGGAGTTGCTCCTCCCTGGCGCCGGAGCTCAGCAGCCCGAGATGCCCTACCACCGCGTGACCATGTCCTTCGCGCCAGGACAACGCGGCGCCACCACGCCTATCAGCTACGACGGCACCCTCCGCTCCTGGACTTGGGACTACCAGAGCGACGCCGCCTTCTGGCTGGCGAACGACATCGTGAACGTGCCCGGCCCGGAGGGCATCCCCACCCTGCCAGGCGGGCCGGCGAGTGGGCTCGATGGCGTGATCTGGCTCCACGCAGCGACGACGATCGGACACCCGGGCGGAGTGAGCCTCGGCACCGGTACACACGACGGCGCCACCGAGGCCGCCACGACACAGCTCATGGGCACGGAGCAGCTCGCGAACCGCTACGTCGAGCTCGACCCGGAGCGGGTGAGCCACGCGCAGTGGACACGCCCGCTGCAGCACGCGCTGCCGCTGTTTCTCTGGCGGGTGTTGCCCGACCCTCCCTCGCAGTGGCGCTACGGCGCCGACCCATCCCTCCCGCGCGGCGCTGCCGAGCTGATCGTCCCCTTCGCTGGCGAGCACGGCACCGAGCTCGGCCTGCTCAGCCTGAGCGGCGAGGCTCAGCTGATCAGCGATCGCATCGGCGCACACCTGCTCGCCGAGCTGCGCTCGAACGAGCTCGTCTGGGCCTCGCCGGCCGAGCCACACCGCGCCTTCGGCGGTTCGAGCGCGCCGCTCGCGGTGGGCCTCGATGCACACGGCCGCGCGATCGTCGACACGGTTCTCGACGACGCAGACGGCTACCTCTACGGCGAGCTCGACCGTGGCGTCGTGGCGCCTGCGCGCGAGAGCACACGACGTGAAGGTCTGCGCGCCGTGTACAGCCGACAGCTCGGTGAGCTCTACCTCGTAGGCGGCCGCGACGATGCGGGCGAAGAGCGTGGCGACATTGCCGCCTACCACCTCGAGAGCGACACCTGGCGCACGCTCGCGCCGCGCGACGCGCTCGGTACCGTGCTCGCCGCGACCTACAGCTTCACCGATCGCTCGCTCTACGTGCTCGATCAACCCAACCGCTTCGCCGTTCGTCTGCTGCGCGTCCACGCACTGAGCGGAGAGACCGAGAAGCTCGCCGAGTGGCAGCCCCTCCCCTTCGAGCAAACCAGCCTCAGCACCGACGTCGACGGCCGCGTGCTGTTCCTGCTCTCGAGCGAGGACGAGCACGCGCTGTTCCGCATCGGCTTGAAGGAGGGCGCCTGGGTCGCGGAGGAGCTCTTGCAGGGCCGAGGCGACGCCGTTCACCCCGTCGTGGTCGACGAAGACGGCTACGTCGTCTACGTCCGCGCCCGCACGCTCTCCGGCACACGCTACGCTTCGCTCGTGGGCAACAGCATCGCGCTCGATCGCTTGCCGGAGGCGCTGTGAACCCGCGGTGGTCCAGTGTCAGCCTCGTCGCCACTGCGGTCGCGGTGGTGCTCGTCGGGGCGCCGGCCTGCGCCGGCGACTCAGCTGGCAGCGGAGGCTCCGGCGGCGAAAGCGCGAGCACGACGACGACGAGCACCACCACGACGACGAGCAGCAGCACGTCATCCGGCTCTGGAGGGGGCTTCAACACCGACTGTGTGAGCCAGACCTACGACCCTCCGCCGGCCATCCCCGACGATTGGCAGTCGTACACCTGCTGGCCTGGCTGCACGTATTGGCTCCCCCCGAACACCGAGTCGATGCCCGAGCCCATCAGCTGGGAGCCCTGCCCCGACCTCGGCCAATGGCCGCGCGGCGAATGCATGCGCAACACGTGGGACGACGGCGAGGGCGTCGGAATCGCATTCGCGCCGAACGTCGATACGTCGATTCCAGGATCGCCGCGCATCCAGGTCACGCGGGGAGCCGTCAGTGGATTGGCCGAGATCCAACGCTATTACGACTGGATCGTGGCCCGGGCTGACGGCCCGGTCGAGTTCGCTGCACGCAGCCAGTGGGGCTCAGGGTGCGGCATGTACGAAGGCGGAGTTCGCGGCAAGCACGCGGCCTGGTCCCTGGTCGAAACGACCGGCTCCGTCGTCGACGGCTTGCTCTTGCTCGACGTCGATTCGCGCACACTGCTATCTGGCTACCCAGACGAGAACGAGCTCATCACGTCATGGGTCGCCGGCGACGGCTGGGCGGTTCGCGACGATGGCCGCCTCACGGCTATTCGACCCGACGGCTCCGAGGAGCGCATCGTTCACCAGGCCGGCACGGATCCCAACGGCCTTGGCGTCAACGGCAAGGCCATCGTCGTGGGCGACGAGATCGTCTACCCGGTGGGAAACTACTCGTACACCGGCTTCTACGGCTTCCACCCCGAGCACGGCACGCGCGCTCTGGTCACGTTCCCGAACGATCTCACGCGAGGCGCAGGCAACGTCGGCACCGATGGGAACGATCTGGTCTGGAGCCTCGGCGAGAACCGGCCGCCGGGCGAGGTCGGATACCCCGATCTGTCCATCTACACCGCGCCGTTCACGACTGACCCCGCCGCGCTTCAGCCTCGACGCCTCAGGCGCGACATGGCCAACGACACAGGCACGTTCGAGAAGCAATTCGCCGTGGGCTGTGGCTTCGCGGGTAGGTACATCGCCGCGAGCGGTCTCGACTCTCAGCTCGTCCGCCTGAGCGATGGCGTCGCCTGGCGATTCACGGGCGTGCAGCTCAAGTTCCGCTGGAACCGCGTGCTCGGCATCTCCTGCGAGCACGCCTACGTGCAGGCGAACTACGACGCGATCGGCAAGGGCTCACCCGGCCAGCGCACGATCGTCCGCGTTCGCCTTGATGAGCTCGGCGAGGGCCTACCGGCGGACTGATCCAGGAACCGCTCCTGAGCCGCGCCTCTCATCCGCCGCATCTCGTCGAGGGTCAGCCCCGACATGCCCTCAACGCGCCGGCCGGTGCACGCGCGTCGGCGGACCGAGATCGGCCCTGGCGCCGAGCCCGACGAAGACGAAGTGCAGCCAGTTCTTGGCGTAGTCGTTCGGGTCCTCGTTCGTCGCGCCGCCCCCGAGATAGCGCAGGTTGAGGAAGACGTCGGCCTGCTCGTGTACGTTCAGGCCCACGCGGAGCGAGCCGTCCACGATGGCGCCGACGGTCTCGTTGTCGGAGCCGTTGAGCACGCTGATGGGCGCGTAGATCCCGTCGACCTCGAAGCCGAGGAACATGCCGCTGTCGAAGGCGAGCTCACCGCGCGCCTTCAGCGCCGGAACGAAGCCGACGTCCGAGGTGCGGGCGAAGGCGCTGCCGTCGAGGCGTTCGTAGGTGTACTCCGCGTTGCGGATCTGCCCGGTGAACCCGAGCGCGAGGTGGCCATCTTCCCCCTGGAGCACCTCGTAGAGGTAGCTCAGGCGATAGAACGGGAACGAGAAGCGCGTGCGCACGGGGCCGCCTGCGCGGAACGTGACGTCCTCGAAGCGCTCGTCGATCGACGGAGTGCGCGTGCCTTCGGTGCTGAGCGGCTGGATCAGGAAGACGAAGGTGTGGCGACGACCGAGATCGAGCTCGGCCGACCACCGTGTGTAGAGCTGGAGGTTGTCCTGCCCAGCGGCCTGCCTGAAGTCGATCGTGCTCGGATCTCGGCCGAAGGCTGCTTCGTTCGAGAGCACACCGAAGAAGCCGGCCTCGGCGACGAGGCGCACGTTGAACGCCGCGAGGGTCTCGGCCGGATCGGGGGCGCGCTCGGCCGGCGCCACGGGAAGCGACGGTGAGGAGGCGGGGGCGGCTTGGGCGGGCGCGGGCGCGGCGGGACCGGCTGCCGGCGAGGACTGGGCCGGGCTCGGCGGGGCGGCCTCGGTCTTCGGGGCCGGCGCGGGCGCGACCTCGACGGGGCTCGCTTCCGGCGGAGCCTGCACAGGTGCGTCGGCAGGCGCCGAAGGCGGCGCGGGCGCGTCTTGCGCTGCGGCGTCGTGGGCGAAGGCCAAACTGACGGTCAGGGCGGCGGCGATGTGCACTTGGCGGCTCACGGGCGACGCATGTGGGGCCGGCGGGCCGCAAAGGCCAGGTGCCTCCAGGACTGGCGCACGCGGGAGAGAAGGCACGAACGGCCTCGCCTCAGCCCTGCCCGCCGCCGCCCGCCTTCGTCCGCCGCGTCGCGCGGCGTGTGCCGCCCTTGTTGTGACGCAGCCCCGGCACGATCTGGTCGGCGTCGCCGTGGTCGAAGCGCAGGTACACGACGGCGCGGCGACACTGCGCGTAGGCGCGGTCGAGCAGGGTCCACGCGCGGCGCAGGCACCGCATGTGCTCGGCGAGCTCGGGGTCGGGCGCGTGCTCACGGCGGCTGCGCCAGGCGAAGAGCATCGGCCCGAGCTCGGCTGCGCGTGTGAGATCGGCTTCGCTGACGTCGCACTTGCCGCGCACGCGCTCCCACGCGCCTCGGTAGAGCTGGCTCAGCGCGACCAGATCGGCGGCGTGATCCTCGAAGCGGCGCCGCTTGCGGATGCTGGCGACGAGCTCGGCGTCGAAGACCCCCGAAGCGACGAAGGGCTTCGCCCAGACCAGGAGCTTGCTGCGCAGCGCCTCGGCTTCGCGGCGCGCCTCGGCGATGAATCGAGGTCGCGCCGGCACCGGGCGCATCAAGTGGAGGAACCACGCTGTGCGTGCGTAGTCGGCGAGCAGGTCGATGTGGCGGAGGTCGAAGTCGTGGAGCTTGGCGAGCTCGTCGCGCAGCGGCACCAGGCGCTCGGCGACCGCAAGCGCGACCGAGGAGGCGTGGAGCAGGTCGACGTTGAGCGGCGAGAGCCTGGCCTCGGCGACCTGCTCGAGCTCCGCGGCCACGCGCGCGTAGGCCTGCTCGAGCTCGGCGGGCCCGTGGAAGCTCGTGGGAGTGATGGAAGCGGTCGAACCGCCTGCTCGAGCCATGCAGGAAGCATGATCGCGCGGTTCAACCGCAGTTTCAAGGTTGCTCGAACCATGTAGTAGCGGTTCAACCGCCTTTAGCTGCTTTGTACATGCTCTCAAGAGCTGTTCCACCGCGATTTCATGCTATCGCGAGCATGCGATGAGCGGTTCAACCGCTAATCATGACTTGTGAGGAGATGCGTAGTAGCGGTTCAACCGCCATTGGCATGGTCGCGCAAGCCACCGCGTAGCGGTTCAACCGCCCCTGCAAGGTCCGTCAGGCTCCGCGAGGCCAGCTCAGGCGCCTGCGTGGCTGCGGCGCGCGCTCGACGCGGCGGCTCGGGGGTCCCAGGCCCTTTTCACGAACCATGCCGGATCGGTTGACGCCCTGGGGCAGGTGATTAGGTTCGCTCTCGACTCGGCGGGCAGCCTGGCTCGCAACTCAGCCAAACCGTCGAATCCAAACACGAATCATCCCGGTCCCCGAACCCCGACGGCCCCCGCCGCCGCGCGCTCGGAGGGCTCGGGAGGGGGACTCTTCGACCTCGCGGGCCGCTGCCCCGAGGCCGCCGGGCCCCCACGAACGCTCTCACGAGCAGGCGACAGCGAGGACTAGGAACATGGGCAAGATCATCGGGATCGACCTCGGCACGACGAACAGCGTCGTCGCCATCATGGAGGGCAAGGAGCCCAAGGTCATCGTCAACGAGGAGGGCTCGCGCACCACGCCCTCGGTCGTCGCGTGGGACGACAAGGGAGAGGTGCTCGTCGGCCAGGTCGCCAAGCGCCAGGCCGTCACGAACCCGACGAACACCGTGTACTCGGCGAAGCGCTTCATCGGCCGCCGCTACGAAGAGGGCAGCACCGAGTCGAAGCGTGTGCCCTACAAGGTCGTGAAGGGCCCGAACGGCGACGCGCACATCGAGGTGCGTGGCAAGACGATGGCGCCGCCCGAGGTGAGCGCGAAGGTCCTGCAGAAGCTGAAGAAGGCCGCCGAGGACTACCTCGGTGAGAAGGTCACCGAGGCCGTCATCACGGTGCCGGCGTACTTCAACGACGCCCAGCGCCAGGCCACGAAGGACGCGGGCCGCATCGCGGGCCTCGAGGTGAAGCGCATCGTCAACGAGCCCACCGCGGCGGCGCTCGCCTACGGCCTCGACAAGAAGAGCGAAGAGGTCATCGCGGTCTACGACTTCGGCGGCGGCACCTTCGACATCTCGATCCTCGAGGTCGGCGACAACGTCGTGCAGGTCATCTCGACCAACGGCGACACCCACCTCGGCGGCGATGATCTCGATCACGTCGTGATGGAGTGGCTGCTCTCCGAGTTCAAGAAGGACACGGGCATGGACG
>CALKVW010000095.1 GCA_938004785.1 uncultured Polyangiaceae bacterium | reverse complement strand
CTTCGTCCTCTTCGCCCTGTTCGCCACCCTCTCCGCCCCCGCCCGTGCTCTCGCTCGAGCTCGACGTGTCATCCCCGCAGCCCCCCAAGACGAGCAAGCCGATCATCACCGCAGCGCTCGGTGCGAGCGCGTCGCGTATCCTTCGCATGGTCCCTCCTCCAGTCGCGCGCCGATGGCCCCGAGCCGGGCGTCGCGATGCGGAGCCCGCAACAGCAGGGCGCGTGCCAGCCTCGGCGCGCACGGCGAAGGCGCGAATCGGCGCGAGCTCCCGGCCCACACGACCGAGCATCGAGCAAGCCCTGCTCGAACCGCGCAAGGAGGGGTTTGCGCAAGGCGGGCGCGGTGCGCGAGTGTACGATCCTCGCGTGGCGGCCATGCTGCCTCTGCGAGACCTCCATGAGCGACGACGCGCCCCCTCCTCCGTCCGTCTACGAACGCGCGCTGGTCGACCGCCTGCTGCGCGTGGACTGGAACATCGCCAAACGCAGCACAGACCGAGGTTTCACGCTCCTGTCGCCCGAGTTCGTCGCCGAGCAGGGTCACGCGATCCGCATCGTCGACGTACGCACGCACGCCGAGCTCGAGGAGCTGCCCGGTCGTGTGCCCGGCTCCTACGCCGTCCCTCTCCACGACATCGAGCGCGTCGCGCGCGAGCTACCCGCCGACAGCCTGCTCGTGCTCGTCTCGGGCGACGGACGCCGTGCGCTCGAGGGCGTCGAGCGGCTCTCGGCGCTGGGCATGGGCTGGGTGGCCGCGCTCGACGGTGGGCTGCGCGCCTGGAAGGACCGCGGCTACGCGACCGAGACGGGGCCGGTGGCCGAGGCCTCGGCGGCGCTCTCCTCGCCCCGTCCGCGCTCCAAGCGCGACCGCAGCGCGCCGCTCTCGGTCGAGGAGGTGCGCACGCACGTGGGCGATCCGCACGCGCTGCGCTGGGCCAAGCTCGCGGGCTTTCTCCTGCACGGCAAGATCAGCTGCGTCGACGGTCGCGACGGGCACGGTGTGGTCGGCACCCCGGGAGGCGACATGGGCGAGCTCGTGCTCACGCTCGCTGCGATCGAGCGGCTCGTCGCGCGCCACGTCGACGAGGCCAGCCTGCCGAAGGTGCTCGCGAAATGGGTCGAGGCCTTCGGCCACTTCTACTTCCACACCGACGTGGACGCGCTCGATCGCTACATCGCGAAGCTGCGCGCCGATCCGCGCATCGACGAGGCGGCGCTACCGTCTCGCAGCGATCCTCCCCAGGTGTGGCGTCGCTTCTCGGCGAGCCCGCCCATCGCGATCCGCCCCTACGTGCTCGAGCACTGGGTCAGCCCCGAGTCGACCGGCTGCGGGCACCTGCGCTCGATGATGACGAACCCCGCAGCCTACGGCGTGCGCCCGGGCCTCGTCGAGGCGGTCGTGCGCACCTTCGTGGAGCTGAGGTGGCAAGGCCTCGCGGAGCTCGAGTTCGTGCCGCTCGGGGGGCGCCACCAGGAGGGCGCCGTCGTGAACGTGCACCTCGCCGAGCCGGCGGCGCCCTACACCCTGGTGCCGCTGATCTCCCCCGAGGCCGAGGGCCTGCAGATGTTCGTGCATCACCCTGGCGTCACCCACTACCTGCGTGGGCTGTCGGCGAGCTTCGCCTGCACGCACCTCGGGCTCGGGCTCGCGGCGAGCGACGCCGCTCGACTGCACGAAGCGATCTGCGAGCTCGGCGCGCTGCAGGCCCAGGCGACCCTGTCGAGGCTCGCGGGAGGTCTGCCCGTCTACGATCTGCGCTTCGGGCTCGATCGCAGCTTCGTGGTCGAGCCCGCCGGCTTCGTGGCGCGAGCCGCGTCGTAGCTGCACTCTCCCGAGGGGCCGCCGCGCGAGGCCGTGCTCAGCCGGGCGTGATCGGCGCGAGGCTCGCGCGCAGCGCCTCGTAGTCGTCGTCGACGTAGAAGGCGACGAGCGCGGCGACGCGCAGCGCGAGCATCGGGTGCAAGAGCGCGCCCTGGGCGTCGCGACGCTCGAGCGCGACGCCCGCGCCGAGCTGGTCGACGATGCGCAGCTCCGCGCGCGCGCTCGGCGTGGTCAGGATCATCGCGCGCACCGCACCCACGAGATCGCCCGAGAGGACCAGCCCGGCGCGGTCGGCGCTCAGCTGCATGAGCCTGTGCGCGGCGACGAGCTCTTCGTTGCTCGGCCCCACCTGATCGCCCTCGGCTCTCTTCTTCTTTCCGGGGAAGCTCAGCTTCCCGAGCGCCTCGCCGATCTTCTCGGCCGCGCCGAGCTTGCTGCCCCAATGCGCGAAGCGCTCGGCGATGGGCAGCACCGTGATGAGCAGGGACAGCGTCGCTCGACCCGTCTCGAGCGCGCCGGCGTAGAGCTCTCCTTCGCTCACCCGGGCGTGACCGAAGACCAGGTGAGCGACCTCGGCGCCGATCGCGAAGGCGAGCTCGGTCGGGCCGAGCTCGTAGGCCCCGCCCGCGAGGTGCTCCTTGCCGATCAAGAGGAGCGGCGGTTTGCCCGGGTAGATGCGCAGACCGTAGGGCTTGTTGCCCTTCGAGACGAAGGCCTCCACCCCCGCTGCGCCGAGCGCGATGCAGGCGCTCACGAGCGCGTCCTCGGCGGGGCCGGCTCCGAGGCGCTCGGCGTGGCTGCGGATCGCCGCGGCGTCGGGAGCGTCGGACTCGGCGATGAAGGACTGCAGCCGATCCGACACCGTGCGATCGCGCGCGAGCGGATGCCGGAGTCGGCCTTGGAGCTGCGCCGCACCGAGCGGGCGACTCGCGGTCGCGGGCAGCTCCCTGGGCGCGCTCATGGCGCCGGGCGCGAGCATGCGCTGCACGCGAGCGACGCGCTCCGCGAGCGAGGGGCGCTCGAAGGCGAGCGAAGCGCGCCGGGCGTCGAAGGGGTGGAGCTGGAGCAGCTCGCGGCGCAGCTCGTCGCGCCGGTGCGGCTCGAGGCCATCGAGGGCCTCGAGCAGCTCCACGCGCAGGCGGAGCGCGCGGGGCTCGTCTTTGGGCGGGAGCGGAGGGACGAGATCGAGCACGATCGGGGGAGGTAGGGCCTCGAGGTGTGCTCTCAGGAGCTCCGATCCCCTCGACTGCGCGTCGAGCTGGACGAAGATCGGGGCGAGCTCGAGGTCGGCGCGCACGGCCTCGTCGGGCTTGCGCGCGCTGGCCACGCGAAGGGACTCGAGCAGCGCGAGCGCCGCCGAGCGGGCGTCTTCGTGCACGCCGAGCGCGCGCACCAGCCGGAGCCTCGCGTCGGCCGCGATCCCCCAGCGCTCGACGAGCGAGAGCCAGGTCTCGGGCGTGGGGTGCTCGCCCAGGAGCTTCGCCACCGCGTCGGCGAGCGCGTCGTCGCTGCCGCTCTCGAGCGCCTGCAGCGCGGCCGAGCACGCATCCCCCGCGGCCGCGGCCTCGCCGAGCAGCCGGGCTGCGAGCTCGGGCTTCGCGCGACGCAGGCCGAGCGCCAGCTCTCGTCTGCGACCGAGCGCGTCTTCGGCGAGCAGTTTCGCCGCGAGCGCGAAGGAGTCCGCACGCCCCAGCGGGCATGCGACGAGCTCCTCACCGACACGCAGCGCGCTGCGACCGATCGAGCTCTCGATCGAGGCGCGCCCCTCGAGCGGCTTCCACACGACGTCACCGAGGGGGCCTATCGCCAGCAGGGCGGCCCGATGGGTCGTGACGACGAGCGTGGCGTCGCACTCGCTCTCGAGGTCTTCGAGGGGCGAAGGCACCCTCAGCGTACGCGCCGTGCGCGCCCAGACGAGCAGCGCCTCGTCTTCGTGTAGCCATCGGCCGACGACCGCGTCCTCGCAGGCGTC
>CALKVW010000094.1 GCA_938004785.1 uncultured Polyangiaceae bacterium | reverse complement strand
CATCCCGACGGAGCCCGCCGCTATGCTCGCGCCCACGATGAAGCCCTTCGAAGAGATCTTCGCGAACAACGCGAGCTGGGTAGAGAGCAAGCTCGCGGTCGACCCGGACTACTTCCGCAAGCTCGCGGAGGGGCAACGCCCCGAGATCCTCTACGTCGGCTGCTCCGACAGCCGCGTGACCGCCGAGGAGCTCATGGGCGCCGAGCCCGGCGAGATCTTCGTGCACCGCAACGTGGCCAACGTCGTCATCGCCACCGACGACAACCTCAATGCCGTGGTGCAGTACGCGGTCGAGCACCTCGAGGTGAAGCACGTCGTCGTGTGCGGGCACTACGAGTGCGGCGGCGTGAAGGCCGCGATGAGCCCGAGCGATCTGGGCCAGCTCAACAGCTGGCTGCAGTCGATCCGCGACGTCTACAGGATCCACCGCGCCGAGCTCGACTCCATCGCCGACGGCAGACGCCGCTTCGACCGGCTCGTCGAGCTGCACGTCTACGAGCAGTGCCTCAACGTGCTCAAGATCGATCACGTGCAGCGCGCTTGGTACAAGACGCGCACACCCGAGGTGCACGGCTGGGTCTTCGACGTACGCACCGGCAAGCTCGTCGACCTCGGGCTCGACATGGAGGCGGAGTTCGCCGCGATCCGCGGGATCTACGATCTGAGGCCCACGAGCTGAGCGCTCGCCCCCGAGCTCAGCGCGGCGAGACCGAGCCCGACGGCCTCTTCAGCCGGAGCGCGAGCACGCCGACCTCCGGACCGCTCGAGGTGTCGGCCCGCACGGGGTAGGTGGTGCCCACGGGCTCGGCGTCGACCAGGTCGGCCTCGTCGACGCTGCGCCGCTCGTAGCCGCAGTGGTGTGGGGCGTGGCAGGCCTGCCAGGTCGCGCGGCCGCCGCTGCGCACGAGCCCCCAACCGTGCTCGACGATGCCCGGATCCGGAGGCCGCGACGCCACTTGCTCGGTGGTTCCGTCGGGGCTCGAGCCGTCGATCAAGAAGCCGAGCAGGACCAGCCCGGCCACGCCCGTCGTCGCGAGCACCGCGATCGACACGTCGCGCGCCGTGTCGCTCGAGTCGCCGCGGAGCAGCGTCTCGGCCGAGCGGACGTTCGCCTCGGCCACCTGGGCGCAGGCCGAGGCGAGCAAGCAGAGTGCGAGGGTGGGCACCGAGAGCCGCACGGTCCTCACGATAGCAGGCCCGCGTGGCGGGCGCGCCGCACCGCCGCGGTCAGCGACGGAGCCGAGCGCTCGGCGCCCCTCGACGAGCGCCGAGCGTCGGGCGTAGGCTCGGATCCTTGAGCCAGGATCCGAGCCCTCCGACCTCGCCCGACGGCGGCGGCAACGGCGCCGCGCCACCGGCGGAGCCATCCGACGGCCCAGCGCCCGAGTCGGCGAGCGCGCCGACGGCGACGGTCTCGAGCTACGTGCACCCCTTCAGCGTGCTCGCGCAGAGCGAGGAGCGCTTCCGGCTGCTCATCGAGGCCACGAACGACGCCGTCTGGGACTGGGACCTGGTGACCGACGTGCTCTGGTGGAACGAAGGGATCACCAAGCTCTTCGGCATCGAGCGCGACGCGATGGGCTGCAGCCTCGAGGTCTGGGCCGACCGCATCCACCCGGAAGACCGCAAGAGGACCGTCGACAGCCTCGACGAGGCGATCGCGAGCACCCACGACGATTGGTCGTGTGAGTATCGATTCAGGCGCAACGACGGCAGCTACGCGCACGTCTTCGATCGCGGGCGCATCCTGCGTGACGCTCGGGGGCGCGGCGTGCGCATGGTCGGCGGCATCCGCGACGTGAGCAAGCGCAAGCTGCTCGAGGCCCAGATCATGCGCGCCCAGCGCATGGAGAGCATCGGCACCCTGGCAGGCGGCATCGCGCACGATCTGAACAACGTGCTCGCGCCGATCCTGCTCGCCTCCTCGGTGCTCCGGCTGGGGGAGAGCGATCCGAAGCGGCGCGCCGATCTCGACACGATCCAGCGCTGCGCGCGCCGCGGCGCCGACATGGTCCAGAAGCTGCTCGCCTTCGCGCGCGGCGGCGACGACCAGCGCACGAGCATCGTGCCCGCCGAGCTGGTGCGCGACATGCGCGGGATCATCGGCGAGAGCTTCCCGAAGAACATCCGCGTGGAGGTGGAGCTGCCCGCCGACCCGTGGCTCGTGCGCGCCGACGCCACGCAGATGCACCAGGTGCTCATGAACCTCTGCGTCAACGCGCGCGACGCGATGCCCGAAGGCGGCACGCTCGTCATCGCCGTCGAGCACGTCGTGCTCGACGAGGTCTACGCCCACATGCACGTCGAGGCCCGGCCCGGCCCCTACGTGCTCATCCGCGTCGAGGACACGGGCGTCGGCATGTCGCCCGAGGTCGTCGAGCGCATCTTCGACCCCTTCTTCACCACGAAGGACGTCGGCCAGGGCACCGGCCTCGGCCTCTCGACCGCGCACTCGATCGTGCGCAGCCACGGCGGCTTCATCCACGTGTACAGCGAGCTCGGCAAGGGCAGCCGCTTCAGGGTCTACCTGCCCGCCGATCTCACGCCGCTCGAAGCGGTGGGCTCCGAGGACGACGAGACGCGCCTGCCGCGTGGTCGAGGCGAGCTCGTGCTCGTGGTCGACGACGAGGAGCCGGTGCGCACGGTGACCGCGCGCACGCTCGAGCGCTTCGGCTACCGCGCGCTCACCGCCGCGAACGGGGCCGAGGCGCTCTCGGTCTACGTGCGCAACCAAGCCGACATCGCCGTCGTGCTCACCGACATGACGATGCCGATCCTCGATGGGCCGGCCACGATCGTCGCGCTCAAGGCCATCGATCCGGGCGTGCGCATCATCGCCTCGAGCGGCCTCAACGCGAACGGACACGTGGCCAAGGCGAGGGGCTCGGGCGTCGAGCACTTCGTGCCGAAGCCCTACACCGCCGACCTCTTGCTCCGCGTGCTGCGCAAGGCGCTCGGCGGGAGCTGAGCTCCGGGGTGGGCGGCGGGACGCGCGCCTCTCCCGCCACGAATCGGCTAGCTTCGTCCGGTGAGCCGCCGCGTCGCGCTGCCCGTCCTCGACGCCGAGATCGACCTCCGCGTGGCCTCGATCCGAGCCGAGCACGCCTACTGGCCTTGCCAGGAGGGCTGCGATCTCTGCTGTCGTTCGCTCCCTCACTTGCCGACCATCAGCGAGGTCGAGTGGCAGCGCCTGCGCCCCGCGATCGACGCGCTCGCGTCCGAGGTGCGCGAGGCCGTGTACGCGCGCGCCCGCGCCGCGCCCCGGAGGGGGCCGCTCACTTGTCCGCTGCTGGATCCCGAGCGAGGGGCCTGCCTCGTCTACGAGGCGCGACCCATCGCTTGCCGCACCTACGGCTACTACGCCGAGCGCGACGCGGGGCTGCACTGCGAGCGCGTCACGTCGGCGATCGCCGAGCATGGCGAGACCGACGCGATGGTGTGGGGCAACGGCGAGGCCGTGGCGAGCGCGATGCGCGCGTACGGCGGGCCCGTCTCGCTCGGCGTGTGGATGGGCGTCGGGCGCTGAGGCCAGAGCGCGGGGTCGATCAGGCCGCGGGCGATGCGAAGCGCCGCTTGAAGTCGAAGGCCTCCGGGCTCGGGCCACGCTCGGTGATGAGCCTGAGCCGCCGCCGGGCTTCGTCGACGCTCGGGCGCTCGCCGGCTGGCACCCACCACATGGCGAGGGCGTGCCCGCCCACCACGGCCCGCTCGGGCGAGAACCAGCGCCTGCGCGCGGCGTACACCTCGGCGTGCGCCGTTCGGTAGGTGTAGGCGTGCAGCGCCTCGATCGAGGCCCACACCGAGAGGTTGAAGAGCACGCGTGGGTCGTCGAACTCGCGCTGCGTGGGGTCGCGCGAGTCGGTGAGGTAGCGCCACACGAAGCCCGGGCTCCGGTCGGCGAGCTCGTTCATCTCGTCGAGTCGCGCGAGGTAGTCGGCCAGGCGAGGGTCGTCGTGCTCGGCGAGCGCGTAGGCCACGTTGGCCTGCGCGAGCTCGAAGCGGGCAGGGGAGTCGGTCGTGCAGGCCATCGCGGAGCTCCTGCGGCGGCTCAGCAGAGCGGCCGCGGCAGCCGTGGGATCGTACCACGCACGCCGCGGGCGCGAGCTCGGACGCCGGCGCGACACGCGCACACGGGCCCACCCTCGCGCGCGCGCCGCACCGTTTCCGAGCGCTGCGTCGCGGGTTCAGGCTATAGCCTCGAACACCACGAGAGGTCCGCCGTGCGCTTCCCCGGACGCCGCAAGCACAAGCACTACTTCCCCGTTCACGCTCGCGATCCGCTCTTCGCGCACGCCGGCATCGAGCCGCCGAAGGCGAAGACGCACGTGGTCGGCGTCGATCAGACGCTCGTCGACATCGACGCGCGGGTGCCCGAGGAGCTGCTCGCGCGCTACGCGCTCCCGAAGGGCGCATCGACGATCATCCCCGGCGATCGCGCCGCCGAGCTCTACGACGAGCTCTTGCGAGAGGGCCTCATCTCCTACGAGTTCGCCGGCGGCACCGTGGGCAATACGCTGCACAACTACTCGCTGCTGGCCGACGACCCGTCGATCTTGCTGGGCGTGATGAGCGAGAGCATCCGCCTCGGAACCTCGGGCTACCGCTACCTCTCGAACACCTCGAGCCGCGTGAACCTCGACCACCTGCAGCCGGTCGACGGCCCGATCGGCCGCTGCTTCGCGCTCGTCACACCCGACGGCGAGCGCAGCTTCGCGATCAGCGCGGGCCTCATGAACCAGCTGCGCCCCGAGAGCGTCCCCGAAGGCGTCTTCGAAGACGCCTCGGCGCTCGTCGTCTCCGCCTACCTGATGCGCTGCCAGCCCGGCGAGCCCATGCCCCAGGCGACGATGCGCGCCATCGCGCTCGCACGCGCCGCGGGTGTGCCGGTGGTGCTCACGCTCGGCACGCGCTTCGTCATCGCCGAGCGGCCGGCGTTCTGGCGGGACTTCATCGCCGAGCACGTCGACATCGTCGCGATGAACGAAGAGGAGGCCGAGGCGCTGACCGGCGAGCCGGACCCGCTGCTCGCCTGCGATCGCGCCCTCGAGCTCACGAGCCTCGTGCTGTGCACGGCCGGCCCCGTGGGCCTCTACCTCGCCGGCTACACCGACGACGCGGTCAAGCGCGAGACGCGCTACCCGCTCTTGCCCGGCGCCATCCCCGAGTTCAACCGCTACGAGTTCAGCCGGCCCATGCTGCGCGCCAAGTGCGAGTCGGCCGTGAAGGTCTACGCGCACATCGCGCCCTACCACGGCGGGCCGGCGCGCATCACGAGCACCAACGGCGCGGGCGACGCCGCGCTCTCGGCCTTGCTGCACGACATGAGCGCGAACCGCTACCACCGCTCGAGCGTGCCGAACTCGGCGAAGCACGCGCGCGATTTTCTCACCTACTCGTCGATGAGCCAGGTCTGTCGTTACGCGAACCGCGTGAGCTACGAGGTGCTCGTGCAGTCCTCGCCTCGCCTCACCCGAGGCCTGCCCGAGCGCGAAGAAGGCCTCGACGACGAGAAGTACTGGGCGCTCTGAGCGTCGCCGATCACGCGCATCGCCGACGCCCCGCGCGGCTCGAGCCGAGGTGCCCCGTTGAATCGGCGCAGGCTCCGGCTACCCTCCGCGCCATGCTCCAGCTCAAGCACATCGTCTCTTCGGTCTCCCTCTTCGCGCTCGTCGCCTGTGGGTCTTCGTCCAGCGAGGTCCCCTCGCCGGACTCGCCGCCCTCCGGCGACGCCCCGTCGAGCGGCAGCTACGACCCCTGCGCCGGCAAGAAGGAGGGCGATCCTTGCAAGCTCTGTCCGCCCGGCGACACCAACTGCATGGAGACCATGGAGGTCAAGGTCTGCAGCGCGGACGGCAAGTGCTCGAGCCAGGTGAGCGAGGTGCAGTGATCTCGGCGGCGCGGGAGAGCTGAGTCGCCCGCCGCGCTCGGGTCGCCAGACCCGAGCGCCGTTCGGCCGAGCCGTTCAGCTCCTCAGTTCGTGCACACGCCGCGCAGCGAGCCTGCGGCGACCTTGCAGGTGCCGGTCCTGCATTGCTGATGCGTAGTGCAGAAGCCACCGGCGGGGCACATGCCGTCCTGCGCGACACAGCCGGCGCCCGGGCGGTTGTCGCAGCGAAACGACGCGCATTGCGGGTGCGCGGTGCACGCGGCGCCGTAGGGCTGCACGAGATAGCCGTGCGCCCCGAAGATCTTGCGGATCGCGTCGGCGCGCCTGGGCTCGTTCACGTCGAACCACTCGACGAGCGAGCCGGCGAGCTGGTCGATGCGGTGTCCGCGGTTCAGGGCGAGCGCGTAGGTGAACGCGTTGGCCATCTTGCGATTGGCGATGTGGGGGTCGTTCGGCTTGGTGGTGTCGAGCGGGTTGGCCCGCCAGTTCACGACGATCTTGCGCGAGTAGTCGGTGCCCCACAGCGCTTGCTGGAAGGCCTGCTGCACGGGCAGGGCCGTCACGTAGGCGTCGCCGCAGGCGATCGGCCCCCTGGCCGAGTGGCTCGCGGCGACAGGGCCGAAGCCGTCGCTGCCGGCGTAGGCCGCGTAGCGCCGGTCGTGCATGACCAGGAACTTGAACATGTCGGCGATGGCCTCCTGGAAGGCGAGCTTCATGCAGTCGCCGGTCGCGGCGGGCAGCGAGAAGCCGAAGGCGTCCATGTGACCGTAGGCGAAGCCCGCTGCGTAGTGGCCATACTCGTGCACCACGAGCTCGGGCGTGAGCACGCCGGCCTCGAGGTGGATCTTCGGCCCCTCGTGCGGCCACACGCGCATGCAGCCGTCGGCGTTGGGCGCGATCGGGAAGCACGCCGTGGCGAAGTTCCCCCCGCCGATGACGTTGGGCTGCACGCCGGTCTTGCTGACCGCGATCGGCCCGAGCGGCCAGCCCGGCGGCGTGATCCAGAGGTTCGCGATCGCGTAGGACCTCGCGACGAAGGACCAGTAGTACGCCGTCTGCTCCTCGAGCTCGCGCCCCGACGTGAAGTCGAAGCTGGGGTTTGCACAGCTCGCGGAGCTCAGGCGTCTCGGTGGGCCGCGGTCGCCGGAGACCTCGTTGATCCCCCAGGCAAGCGGTAGCTGGAGTCGATATTCGCAGCCGGCGGGCGTGCGCGTGCTTCCGACCTCGACATACTGGCTGGTCGTACCGCTGACGTCCTTGGTCGTGATCCGTCCCGCCTGCCACTGGGCCCACGACGCCGTGGAGAGGGTGGAGGCGAACAGCAGCGCGGCGCCAGCGCCTACCGTTCGTCGAAGTTGGATGGACATGATGCCCCCATCGAGAGGCATCGGCCGTGCCCGCGCTGCGACTCGGGAGGCCCCGGAATTCGGCGGAATCCACGAGGTTCGATGGGCCGCTCGCCACCTCGGGTGCAGGCGCTGCACCGGAGGGTGCAGAGCGTGCAGCCCGCTGGCCGTGGGGCGCCGAGCCCGGCCTCTCGGCGCGACTCGGGCGTGGAGCGCGCGAGCCCTCGGGGCTTCGATCACGTCCCGGGCTCCGCTAGGCTCTCGGGATGCGATCCGTGCTCCTCGTGACGCTGTCGTCGATGGCCTCGCTCGTGTGCGCTTGTGGCGACGACGCCGCGAGCAGCGCCGCCGGTGGTGGAGGGTCCACCGGCAGCCTGCCCTCGGGCTCCGGCGCCGGCGGCCCGACGAGCTCGAGCTCGGGCACCACGAGCCAAGGCGCCGGGGGGAGCTCGGCAGGCGAGGGCCTCGCCGCCAAGTACCCAGGCGACGTGGGCATCGAGACCGACCCAGCCGTGGTGTGGGTCGAGAACTGCGAGGCGGCCACGGTCGATGCGCTCGCGAGCCGCTACGACCAGGTGCGTACGAACGGCATGGCCCTCGTGCCGGACGTGCCCGGTGCGAGCTCGGGGTCGACGAGCTGTCGCTTCACCGCGAGCGGCGATGGCCCCAACGCGGTCGACCTCTACAAGCGCCTCGACCCGGGCTACGACGAGCTCTTCGTGCGCTGGTATGCGCGGTACCAGGCGAACGGCGCTTGGCATCACTCGGGCATGTGGATCGGCGGCTACAACCCCGTGCTGAGCTACCCGAGCCCGCAGGCGGGGCTCAAGCCGGATGGCGACGATCGTTTTCACTTCGCCTTCGAGCCCTTCGAGCGCGGCGCGAGCCCTCGCATGGACTTCTACGGGTACTGGATGAACATGCGCTCGTGGATGGACCAGCCCTCCGGAAACACCGCCTACTACGGCAATTCGATCATCCACGATCCGGGCCTCGTGGCGGAGGACGCGTGGCAGTGCTTCGAGGTGCATCTGCGGCTGAACCCCAGCCCGGCCTCCGGCGCGGGCGCCGTGCTCGAGCTGTGGCGCGAAGACGCGCTCGAGGCGCGCTACGACGACACGGGCCCGCTGGGATACTGGGTGCGCGACAAGTTCTGCCCCGACGACGCGACGGGCACCGAGTGCACCGACTACCGCCCCGCCAATCCCGAGCTCGAGGTGCTCGACCTGCACGTGCGCTCGACGACCGAGCTGAAGATCAACGCCTTCTGGCCGCAGAACTACATCTCGGAGGCGGGTGGCAGCGGAAGCTTGGGCTTCGACGACGTCGTGCTCGCCACCGAGCGCATCGGCTGCATCCGATGAGCGACGCGACGGACCCGCCTCGCAGCGGGTCCGTGCACGTGCTCGGGCGAGCCTGCCTCAGGTGAGATCGAAGCGGTCGAGCTCCATCACCTTGGCCCACGCGGCGACGAAGTCTCGCACCAGCTTCTCGCCGGCGTCGCTCGAGGCGTAGACCTCTGCGAGCGCACGCAGCTGCGAGTTCGAGCCGAACACGAGATCGACGATCGTGCCCGTCCACCTCGGCGCGCCGGTCGCTCGATCGCGTCCCTCGAGCACGGCCTCGTCGCCCGGCTTGCGCTGCCACTTCGTACGCATGTCGAGCAGGTTCACGAAGTAGTCGTTCGTGAGCGCGCCCGGCCGATCCGTGAACACGCCGTGCTTGCCGTCGCTCACGCCGAGCGCGCGCAGCCCGCCGACGAGCACGGTCAGCTCCGGCGCCGTGAGCCCGAGCAGCTGCGCCTTGTCGACGAGCAGCTCGGCCTGGTGCTTCTCGAGCCCCTTCTTCACGTAGTTGCGGAAGCCGTCTGCCTTCGGCTCGAGCACCGCGAAGGAGGCCACGTCGGTCTCGTCCTGCGAGGCGTCCATGCGCCCCGGCCTGAAGGGCACCGTGACCTCGTGCCCCGCCTGCTTCGCCGCGGCCTCCACCGCCGCGGCGCCGCCGAGCACGATGAGATCCGCCAGCGAGATCTTCTTCCCTCCAGCTGCGCTCGCGTCGAAGTCCTTCTTGAGCGTCTCGAGCACGCCGAGCACCTTGGCGAGCTCGGCGGGCTGGTTGACCTCCCAGTCCTTCTGCGGCGCGAGGCGGAGGCGCGCGCCGTTGGCGCCGCCACGCT
>CALKVW010000093.1 GCA_938004785.1 uncultured Polyangiaceae bacterium | reverse complement strand
CCTCGCGCGCTTCGTGCCCATCGTGCGCACCTTCGCGCCCTTCGTCGCCGGCGCCGGCGCGATGAACTACCAGCGCTTCATCCTCTACAACGTCGTCGGGGCCATCGCCTGGGTCGTGTCGATGATGGGCGCGGGCATCGTGTTCGGCCAGATGGAGGTCGTGAAGAAGAACTTCGAGCTCGTGGTGCTGGGCATCATCGCCCTGTCGGTGATGCCCATGGTGATCGAGGGCCTCAAGGCCCGCCGCGAGGCCACGCTCGCGCGCATGGCGACCTCGGGCGCCACCCAGGCGGTGCCCGCGCCCCCCGAGAGCGAGCCGGGCAAGCCGGGCTGACGGGCAAGCCGGGCTGACGGGCAAGCCGGGCCGACGGGCGATCCGGGTCGAGGCGCGCCGGGCCAGGAGTCCCCTCGGCTCGCCGCTGCCCGTCGCCACGGTGGTGACGCTGCGTTAGGCTCCGCCGATGCAGATCGAGATGATCGCGCCGGCGAGCGAGGACTCTGCTTACCTGCCGAGGCTGGGTCTGGGTGTGCTCGCCTCGCTCACGCCTCCCGAGCACGAGATCATCTACACCGACGATCTGGTGAAGGTCTTCGACCTCGACCGCGACGTGAAAGACGTCGATCTGGTCGCCATCAGCGTCGACAGCAAGACCGCGCGTCGCAGCTACGACATCGCAGCGCGCTACCGCGCGCGCGGCGTGCCCGTGGTGATGGGCGGAATCCACCCCACCGCGTGCACCGACGAAGCGCTCGAGCACGCCGACGCGGTCGTGGTCGGCGAGGCCGAAGACGCCTGGCCCCAGCTCTTGCGCGACTTCGGCGAGGGCCGCATGGAGCGCGTCTACCGCCCGGCCTTCCCCAACCTGGCAGGTCGCCCCTTCCCGCGTCGCGACCTCTTCCGCAGCAAGAAGTACATCCCCTTCCAGGTCGTGCAGACGATGCGCGGCTGCCCCTACCCCTGCGAGTTCTGCAGCGTCTCCACGGCGAACGGCAGCACCTTCCGCTTCCGCCCGGCCGACGAGGTCGTCGCCGAGCTCAAGACGCTGGGCCGGCTCGTCATGTTCGCCGACGACAACGTGATGGTGCACCGGCAGTACTCGAAGGAGCTCTTCACGAAGATGATCCCGCTCGAGAAGCACTGGGTCGGCCAGTGCTCGCTCGCCGCCGTCGGCCGCCTCGAGAACGTGAAGCTCATGGCCGAGAGCGGCTGCAAGGGGCTGTTCATCGGCTTCGAGAGCGTCGACGACGAGACGGTGAAATTCACGGGCAAGCGCCAGAACAAACCCGCGAAGTACATGGAGACGATGCAGATGCTCCACGAGCACGGCATCGCGACCTGGGGCAGCTTCGTCTTCGGCTTCGACACCGACGACCCGGAGGTCTTCGATCGCACCGTCGCTGCCGCCATCGACATGAAGCTCATGATGGCGCTCTTCGCGATCCTCACGCCCTACCCCGGCACCGCGCTCTACAAACGCCTGCTCGGCGAGGGGCGCCTCACGGATCCGAGGTGGTGGCTGGGGCACGACCACGACGCAGGCTCGCCCTACTACCTGCCGAAGCGCATGAGCCGCGAGCAGCTGCGCGAGGGCTGGGCCCGCGCGTGGACGAGCTTCTACTCCTACGAGAGCATGTGGAAGCGCTACACGCTCGCACTGCCGAAGGGCGACACGCCCGGGTCGAGCTGGTCGCAGGTCGTCGGCTACTGGCCCATCAACTTCATGCAACACCAGCTCGCGCACCGGAAGATCCTCGGCGGCATGCAGCGCTTCCGCACGGGTGTGGAGTTCGGCGACGCCGCGCTCCAGGCGATCGCGGGAGCAGCGGGCGCGCCGCCGCTCTCGCCGACCGCGAGTGGCTTCGCTGGCATGGGCAACCTCAAGCGGACCGCCGACGGCCGACGAGCGCTCCACGTCGTCGGCAGCTGAGCGGCGAGCCCTGCGCGCGCTCGCGTCGCCCTCAGTCTGCGGCGCGCTCGGCGACGACGAGCACGTTGGAGAAGGGCGTCCTGCCCCAGGCTGGCTCGACGCGCACCCGCAGTCCCTCTCGCTCGAGCATCGCCACCAGCTCTCGCACGGGGCGGAACGCGACCCGCTCCCCGCGGTTCACGCGGATGAACGTGAAGAACCGCTCCTCGAGCGAGGTGACGAAGCTCCGCCAACCCCTCTCGGAGTCGGCCTCCCTGAGCACGAGCCTGCCGCCCGGGCGGACCGCGCGCGCAGCGCGCAGGAGCAACTCGTCCTGCTCCTCGTGCCGGAAGTAGTGCAGCAGATCGACGAGCAGCACGGTGTCCGAGGGCTCGGGTCGAGCGAGGCGCGCGTCGATGGCGTCGAGCTCGATCGGGAGCGCGTCGCCCTCGCTCGAGGCACACACGGCGCGCTGGCCTTCGAGGATCTTCGCCTCGTCCCAGTCGACGCCGTGTCCGCTCCGGGCGCGTCCGAGCGTCACGAGCAGCGCGAGCACCTGCCCTCGCCCCGTCCCGAGATCGTAGACGTGGCCGAGCGCGCCCGGCTCCGCGCCGGCGACGTCGGCGACCATGCGCGTGACGGGATCGAAGAGCATCTTCATGCGCACGTAGTGGAAGCGCGCGCGCTGCGAGGGCTCACGCTCGTAGTCCGGCGCGTAGCGGCGCGCGACGCGCTCGACTGCGCGAACCCACGCGGGCGCGCTCTCGGGCAGCCGGTAGACGGGCCGATGACCCGCGCCGACGAGGCGACGCTTGCTCACCGTGACGAACAGCGTCGTGAGCCCGAGCACCACCGCCACGCCTAGACCGACGATCGGCGCTCCCACCGCGAGGTACGCGGGCGAAGAGGCGACGAGCGCTCGGAGCTCCTCGGCGGAGGGGCTCCCGAGCAGCTTGCCGTCGAGCAGGTAGGCCCCGGCCTGGAGCTCCGCGGTGATGAGGAAGGGCGCGACCAGCGGGTTGGAGATGTTCGCCGCGACGTAGCCGAGCGCGCCGTCGAGGCGGAAACGGAGCGATGCGAAGAGCACGAGCGGCAGGTGCAGCCCGAAGAGCGGCAGACAGCCGATGAACGCGCCCACGGCGACCGAGCTCGCGACGCGCGCAGCCGAGAGCTCGCCGCCGCGCAGATCGCACCAGACTCTCCGGAGCTCCTCGCGGAGAAACGAGAACGGCACGGCGGCGGAGGCCACGCCCACCCTATGCCACACACGCGGTGCTCCGTCGCCGCATTCCACACCGAACTGCGCAGTGCTCGCCAGGGCCGCTGTTCAGCGGTGCGTGGGTCGTGCCACGATCGGTATCGATGAAGTCGTCGAGCGGAGAGCTTCGCGAGAGAGCCGAGGGCGTCGCGCGCACGCGCTCCCTCGTCGGCGTCGCTGCAGGCGTCGCGCTGCTCTCGCTCGTGGGTTGCTCGCGCGGCGCCGAGCTCCAGCACGCCATCGGGCGCTACGAGGTCGGCCACTACAAGGCGACCGCGTCCACCTGCGCCGCGCTCGACGACGTCGCGTCGGACATGGGCGAGAAGGCGCGCGTGCGGTACCTCGTGTACTGCGGCCTCGCCCACTTCAAGCTCGGGCACGTCCACGAGGCGAGCGCGATGCTCGCGAAGGGGAGCCAGAGCTACGCCGAGGGCAGCCTCGGCTGGCTGAAGCCCGACGTCGTCGACGAGCTCCTGAAAGCGCTCGACGAGCTCGAGAGCCCGTCGGGCTTGCCCGACGGTGCGACCGTGGCGCGCTCGAGCGCGGTCGCGCGCTGATCGCCCGGGCCGACGAGGCTCGTCGCGCCGCGCACCGGTCGCGCCATCAGCCGCATGGCGCGCTCAACTCGCTGCGGTGCTGCGCCCGAACAGGGCGGCGGCATTGCCGCCGAGCAACGCAGCGAGCGCCTCGTCGCCCAGGCCCGCGCGCAGCACCTTGCCGAGCTCACGATCCCAGGCGTAGGGCAGGTTCGGGAAGTCGGTCCCGAACAGCATGCGATCGGGCCTCACGCGGACGAGATCCCACGGCGACTCGATCGGGAAGTAGTCGGCGACCGCCATCGTCGTGTCGAGCCAGAGGTTGTCGTAGCGCTCGAGCAGGCGCGCGTAGGCCTCGAACTCGTCGGCGCCGAGGTGAGGGACGACGAGCGCGAGACCCGGGAAGTCGCGCAACACCCTCTCCACGCGCTCCGCGGAGCAGAGCGCATAGGGGTCGCAAGCATAGGCTGGGCTCGTGGGCTCGCGGCCCGCGTGCATGACGACGGGGCGACCAGCGCTCGCTGCGCGCTCGAAGATCGGCGCGAGCCGCGCGTCGTCGGGCGCGAAACACTGCACGTGGCAGTGGAGCTTGAGCCCCGCGAGCCCCGCGGCGAAGGCCTCGTCGACGATCGCGCCGGCCTCGGGCTCTCCTGGAAGCACCGTGCCGAGCCCGATCACGCGTGGCTCGCGCAGCGCGAGCTCGGCCACGTAGGCGTTGAGCGCCCGCGCCATGCCCGGCTTGTGCGCATAGGTCAGCGCGACGAGCTGCTCGACGCCGCGCTCGAGCAAGAACGCCACGAGCGCCGGGGTGCGCAGCCGGTACCGGATGGGCCAAGCGTGCGCCTCGAACCAGCGCCAGAGCGCATCGAACAAGGGGTCGGGGAACACGTGCACGTGTGCGTCGATCACTGGCGCGACGCCGCTGGGCAGGCGCGCGCCCTCGGCGTCGTCGATGCCCGCGAGCGGCAGACCCGCGCCCGAGAGCCAGCCGCTCGTCGCGAGCCGCGCCAAACAACCGCATCCTTCGAGCTGCTCGAGCTCGTCGATGCCGTCGTGCTCGGAGCAGCTCCCCACGCGCTCGAGCAAGCGCTGCTCGGTGTCCGAAAGCGCCGTCGGGGGCGCGGCGCTCGGCCGTGGGTTCGGGGCCATCTCGACAGCGCATCGTGCTCCAAGCGGGCTCTCAGCGGTAGGCGCTTCTCGTCGTCCGCCCTCGCACGGCGACGGCGAGCGCGGCGAGCTGCTCGGCGAGCGCGAGCGCAGACGCCGGGTCTTCGAGCACCGTAGGCACGAGCAGCGTGAGCCCGCCGGAGCCGAGGCCGAGCTCGCCCCGCGCAGAGAGGCCCATGACGAGGTCGCGGAGCAGCTCCCGGTCGTTGCTCGACTCGAGCGCGGTTGCGAGCAGATCTGCCGATCGCTGGTCGAGCACCGAGCGCCCCTCGCTCGCGGCCCGGATGCGCGCCACCGCGGCCTCGTCCTCGAGCCAGATCCGGGTACCGACGATGCGGTCCGGTCCGTCCCACACCAGGACGAAACCAGCGCGTACATCCCCGAGCGAGAGCCCCTCCACCGCCACGTCTCCTCTGACGAAGCGAGCCCCGCGGTCGGTCGCGAAGCTCCTCCACGTCTCACCGAACCGGGCCGCGAGGCGCGGCAACGGCATCGACGCGACCCCCAGGCCGAGCTCCTCGACGACGACGAGCACCTGCTCGAGGAAGACACGCACCGCAGGCTCGTCGAGCCCCGTGCCGGCGAGCCAGAGCTCCCCGTCCTCTTCGTCGATGCGCGCGCCATCGACGGCCACGAGCGCACGGCAAAGCCGCTCGCTGAACAAGGCGCGCGCGGGCTCGGCGTCACGCGCGTGGAGCACGTAGCGGTGATCGAAGGCTGCGCCCAGACCTGGAACAGGGGCAGGCCCGAGCTGGTCCGACCACTTGCGTTCGCGCAGCGACAGCTCGAGCCCGAGGCGCGCATAGCGCAGCCTCGCGACGATCCGCGGTCCACCTTCGACGTCGAGACGAGCCGCGAGCTCCAGACCCACGCCTCGACGCTCGGCCACGATGGTGTCGCCCGTCTCGTCGAAGCTCAGCCCGGCCTTGCTCGCGAGTCGTCTCCAGAGATCCCGCCGCCGCGAGCGCCCCACGAGCTGGACCCGAGGTGGCGCCTGCTCCCTCGCCGCGACCGAGCGCGAGGTCACGACGAGCGGGATCGCGAGCAGGGGGTCTCGCGACAGCGCCGTGACCTGCGCGATCTCCGCGGTCCACGAGCAGCTCCCGAGCAGACCGGAGCAGCTCGGCGGCGCGCCCTCGGGGAGGCGGACGCCGAAACGCACCGCCTCACCGACGACGACGCGCTCGGCGATGCGCGCGACGTATCGCACCGTCTCCGTGGATCCATAGTCCGGCACCTGCTCCCTCGCGACGAGCGCGAGCTCGAGCGCCCCCGCTCGTCGAGACGCGTGCAGCACCGACACCGCGCCGATGAGCGCCTCCCCGGGCGCCAGCTCGGTGCTCGCGAGCGTCGCCTCGGCGCGAGCGTCTCCGCTACGAGGGTCGACCGCGCCGGTGAAGATGCGTGGCTCCTCCAGCGGGGCGCGTGGGCGAGGCCGGACGGGAACGTCGAAGCGCCGATCCACGTCCGGCCACCAAGGCAGGCCCACCCGCAGGCGCAGCTCGTAGTGGATCCGCAGCATGCGACCTCGGAAGCTCGGCGGTGCGTCCTCGGGGATGAGGAAGGGCACGCGGTAGTTGCGCTCACCGATGTGCAGCACCTCGGCCGGGAAGCTCGCGAGCAGCCGGAAGCGGACGCGCTCGGGCGCCGGCCCCGGCACGTTGAGCCGCTCGATCGCCGTGAGCGAGACCTCGATGCCCTTCGTCGGCCTGGGCCGGTCGACCTCGAGCCTCAGCTCCGCGAGCAGCTCTTCGCCGGGAACCGCGACGGCGGGGTGCAAGTAGACCTTCGCGCGGGGACGGCGGAGCACGCGTCGAGGCTATCCCGAGAATCCCTCGCCTGTGCTAGCGTCAGCGCCGCTTCGGGGAGTCGCACAGTCCGGTAGTGCACGAGCTTTGGGTGCTCGTTGTCGTGGGTTCAAATCCCACCTCCCCGACCACGAAACCGCCGCCGCCGCGAGGAGACGGCGTCCAGCCGGCGCGCTCCATGAGTCGGCGCTCTCCACGAGCCAGCGGGCTCCATGAGTCGGCGCGCTCCTACGTGACGAGCTCCGGCGGGTCGGGCGCCGCGGGGCCCCTCAGCGCGAGCCTAGAGCTCGTCTGGAGCGCGGTCGCCGGGCTCAGCTGCATCCTCGATGCGCAGCTCCGAAGGAGCGGCCGGCCCCTCGGCCTCCGGATCCCTGAGCGGTGAGGCCGAGCCCCGCACGGGGATCTCGGACAGAGCGACCGCGAGCTCCTCGTCGCTCAGTCGGTTTCGTTTGTGGGCGTGTCGCATGACCGTGCGCAGTTGTCGCAGCCATCCGTCCGAGACCTGCCCGCCGCCCGCGAAATGCTCGCGCTTGGGGTTCGGGAGGATCGACGCCAGGTAGAACGCCTGCGAAGCGCTCAGGCGCGATGGCGAGGTGTTGAAGTAGTGCGCGGCGCCAGCATCGATGCCGTACACCATCGGGCCGAACTCGACGACGTTCAGGTAGAGCTCGAGGATCTGCTGCTTGGTCAGGGCCTGCTCGAGATAAAGCGTCAGGATCGCCTCCTCGACCTTGCGCGACAGCGTCTTCTCACGAGGTAGGTAGAGGTTCTTCGCGAGCTGCATGCTGATCGTGCTCGCACCGCGCACGAAGCGCCCAGCCCGCAGGTTCTCCCTCAGACTGTTGCGGATGGCCTCGTGGTCGAAGCCCTCGTGCCTGTGGAAGCGGCCGTCTTCGAAACCGATGAGCCCCACCTCCACGTACTTGGAGATCGCCCCGTACGGAGTCCACGCCGGAGCCCCGGGTCCGGTCTCGATCTCGGTGCTGCGCCCGTCGCTCGAGGGCACGGCGTGCTTGAAAGTCCGCGCGAAGCGGCTGACGTCGATGCTCGGGGGAACGTCGGTCACGCGGCAGTTGCACGACACCCTCCAGCCGACGTCGTAGGTCTTGTCGAGCGCCGCCGTGTCGAAGCGGGCGTGCCCGTCGAGCCCGAAGGAGCCCGCCATGCGGATGCCCTTCACCGTCGGCAAGAGCCCCTCCGGTGCGGCGTCGAGCATCGTCTGACACGGGACCAGCGGCACCGAGTAGGTCGACTCGAGCTCGATACGAGGCGCGGCCGAGCGAGCGCCCTCGGGGCGTGGACCGACGCGCAGCTTCGCCGAGCCGAGCATGCGCAGCTGCCCGATCTCCAGCTCTCCATCGGAGACCTCGAGGCGGCGTCCGTCGCTCGAGGCCTCCACGCGCCCGCGGAACGACGCGCTCAGCCCGCGCAGCGGCTCCTTCGCGAGCGCCCCGAGCGACAGCCCCACGCCATCGAAGCGAGCTTCGCCCAGGAAGCGAGCCGTCGCGCCGTCCGCGCTCAAGGAAAGACGCGCATCGGCGCGCAACGAGGCCTGTTCGGTGTCCCGAAGAAGCAGGTCGCCATCTCGGACCCCCAACGCAGAGAGCAGGATGGGCCCTCCACGCACCACGAGCTCCACAGGCTCACCCGGGCGGGGCAGCGCGGCGCGCAGGACCAAGCCGTCGCTGCGCGCGTCGAGCGACTCCACCGCCGAGCCAGCCAGGTACTCGACCAGATGCCGTTCCTCCTCGACCCGCACGATCAGGGATGCCGGGCCGAACTGGAGCCGTTGCCCACCACGGGTCACCGCTCCGCGCAGGCCTCGCACCTCCACACGCGCATCGGCGCTCAGGCGTCGCTCCGCCAGCTCCCGCAGCCGCTCCAGAGCCAGACGCGCAGCGGCGAACCGCATGTCGAGCGACCCCGAAGCGCCCTCGTTCGCAGCGCTCGCGCCCTCGGTGGCGCCAGCCTCCTCAGCGACGAGCTCGACCGCCGCGGCCTCGGCCAGCGCACGGCGAACGCCCCATGCGCCATCGGCGAGACGGACCAGCTCCGCGCTCAGCCCCGAGAGCTCCAGCGAGCTCCGCCCTGAGCGGAGCTCGAACGCGGTGGCCCCGAGCTCCCATGAGGCATCGCGACGGGCGATGCTCAGTCCGGTCGCGCTCGCCGCCTCCCCCGATCCCGTGTAGCGCAGCCCGAGCCCACGAGCCTGGAACGCTCGCCCGCCACCTTCGCCCGAGCCACCCTCGGGAGGCCCTCCAGAGCGCAGCCGCTCGAGGTCCGACAGAACCGCAGCCCGCTCCCCTTCGAGCACCAGCTCTCCATCCACCTCGAGCCGAAGCTCGCCGGACCAGGGCAGACGCACCTCGCGCAGCTCCACCCGAACCGTCGGCGCCTCCGGGAAACGAACACGCACCCCACGAAGGACCCACCCTCCGAGCGACGGCCGAACCCAGTCGACCTCCGCCACGCCCCCCCTCCGAGCAGCTGCCTCGAGCACCCGACCACGGACCGCCCGAAGGCCCAAGCCACTCCCCAGCAGCAGAAGGCCGGCGAAGACCAGCGCCCCCCAGAGCACGGGACGACGGCGCATGCTCGAGGCTGAGAGGAGCAAGGGCATCGTCGCGAAGAGAAACGCGCCAGAGGTACTCGTGCAGTCCGCGCCAAGCCCCTGCGGCCCCACGCCGCACCCCTGCTGGCGAGCGGGCGAGCCCCGGCGAAGGCCCGGCCC
>CALKVW010000092.1 GCA_938004785.1 uncultured Polyangiaceae bacterium | reverse complement strand
GGGCGGCGAAGGGCAGCGCGACCTCGTGTATTCGTGGCCGCTCGTGAGCCGCTGCCTCATCGACCAGACGATCGTGAGCGAGGCCTACGAGGCGCCGAGCTTCGCGCAGTCGGCGCTCATCAACGTACGCGGCCTCGACGCCGCAGAGTACCTCCTCTTCTACGCTGGCGACTCGAACGCCTGCTCCTCGTCGGCGGCGATCAACGCCAATGGCACCTGGGCCGCGCTCGGCTCGGCCGAGCTCGCCGCGAGGCGCCGCGCCTACGCGGCGGTCGTCGCGGCCGACGTCGCAGCGCAGGGCAAGGACCTGCACGCGGCCTGGCAGTCGGGCTTCGCCGCAGAGCTCGCCGACGCGGGCGCGTCGGGCTCGGGCTTCGGCAGCGAGCAGATCGCGCTCAACGCGGTGAGCGACGGGCTCTTCTACCTCGAGCGCGAGGTGAAGGACCTCAAGCTCGGCAAGCCGCTCGGGCTCTACGAGTGCACCGAAGCCTCGTGCCCCGAGGCCGTGGAGTCGCAGTACGCGCTCGTCTCGCGCGAGCACGTGGTGAACAACCTCAAGGGCTTCCAGCGAATCTACGCGGGCTGCGAGGCCTCCGGAGGCGTCGGCTTCGACGACCTCCTGCGCAGCCTCGGCGCCGGCTCTCTGGCCGACCGCATGGAGACCGACCTCGCTGCGGCGATCGGCACCGCGGAGGCCTTCCCCACGAGCGACCTGCGCGCCGGGCTCGCCAAGCACCGCACCGAATTCGTGGCGCTGCACGCCGCCGTGAAGAAGCTCACCGACGAGCTGAAGACCGACTTCGTGACGGTGCTCGATCTCGAGCTGCCGAACATCGTCGAGGGCGACAACGACTGAGCGGCTGCGGCAGACAAGCCCGTCGCGCCCCTGACCCCCCAGCCATGTCACGACGCATCCTGACGACGTCGCTCGCTGCGCTCGCGCTCGGGCTCATGCCCGGCATCGCGGCGGCTCAACCCGCCGAAGCCGAGCCCAGCGCGCCTGAGGCTCCTCGAGCGTCCACCCCTCCCGCCGCCTCGTCGCAGGAGCCAAGCGACGACGCCTCGGCGCCGAAGGCACCGAGCGGCGGTGCCGGCGCGCAGACCGAGACCGTGGAGGCTCCTGAGCCGAGCGAGGTCAGCGTCGTCGGCACGCGCCTCAAGGAGACGAGCGGCTCGGCGCACCTCATCCGGCCGAAGCAGCTCGAGCGCTTCGAATACGACGACCCCCACCAGGTGCTCCAGAGCGTGCCGGGTGTGTACGTGCGCACCGAGGACGGCTTCGGCCTCCGGCCGAACATCGGCATGCGCGGCGTGGCCTCCGACCGCAGCAAGAAGATCGCGCTGATGGAGGACGGCCTGCTCTTCGGGCCGGCGCCCTACAGCGCCCCCGCGGCCTACTACTTCCCGCTGATCACGCGCATGCACTCGGTGAAGGTGGTGAAGGGCCCTGGCGCGATCGTCTATGGCCCACACACCGTGGCGGGCGCGATCGATCTCGTGACGGCGCCGGTGCCGGAGGGAGAGAAGGCCTCGCTCGACATGGCCTTCGGCCAGTACATGTCGCGCAAGCTGCACCTCAGGGCCTCGGCGGCGGGTGACTCGATCGGCGTGATGATCGAGGGCGTGCACCTCGGCAACACGGGCTTCAAGGAGCTCGACGGTGGCGGCGACACGGGCTTCTCGCGCAACGAGTGGATGGCCAAGGCGCGCTGGATCTTCGGCAACCGCCAGGTGCTCCAGCACCAGCTCGAGCTCAAGGCCACGTATTCGGACGAAGGCTCGAACGAGACCTACCTCGGCCTCACGGAGGCCGACTTCGCCGCGAATCCCTATCGTCGTTATGCCTCGAGCCAGCTCGATCGCATGGACTGGCAGCGCACCGGGCTCGTGCTCTCGCACGAGATGAGCGACGGCGGCGACGTCACCCTGCGCACGAGCCTCTATCGCAACGACCTGGGCCGCGTGTGGAGGCGCGTGCAGGGCCTGCGCGGCGCGTCCATCGCGGACGTGCTCGCGAACCCCGATACGCCGCGCAACGCGCTCTTCGTCTCGGCGCTGCGCGGCGACGCCCCCGCGACGACGACCGACGAGTCGATCATGGTGGGGCCGAACGATCGCGCCTTCGTCTCGCAGGGGCTGCAGACGGTGCTGCGCTACACGCCGAAGACGGGGCCGATCTCGCACCGCGTCGAAATCGGCGCGCGCGCCCATTACGACTCGATCACGCGCCTGCACACGCAACAGGGCTACCGCCTCGAGGACGGCGTGATGGTCGAGGACGGCACGAACCTCGAGACGACCACCGTGAACGAGGCCTGGACGACCGCGCTCGCGCTCTGGGCGGTCGACGCCATGACCTGGGGCCCGGTGACGCTCACCGCGGGTGGGCGCATCGAGTCGATCCAGACCCGCCTCGAAGACGGCCTCAGCGGGGTGCGCGAGGGCTCGACGCAGCAGGTGCTCCTGCCCGGCGCGGGGCTCTTCGTCGCGCTGCCGGCCGATTTCGGCCTGCTCGGCGGCGTCTATCAAGGTTTCAGCCCGATCCCGCCCGGCAGCGGTGGCAACGTGCGCCCGGAGAAGAGCGTCAACTACGAGTGGGGAGCGCGCTATTCACCGCGCGGCTTCAGGGCCGAGGTCATCGGCTTCTTGAACGACTACTCGAACCTCACGAGCCAATGCACCTTCTCCTCGGGTTGCACCCAGGACGGCCTCGACCAGCAGTTCGACGGGGGCGAGGCGCGCGCGCTCGGGCTCGAGGCCTACGTGGAGAGCGAGCTACAGCTCGCCGAGGGCGTGAAGCTCCCGGGGCGCGTCGCCTACACGCTCACCGACGCGCGCTTCGGCTCGAGCTTCAGCTCGAACGACCCGACCTATGGCGACGTCGTCGAAGGAGACGCCCTGCCCTACGTGCCTCCCCACCAGCTCGCCGTCTCGATCGGCGTGGAGACCGAGAAGTTCGGCGGCAACGTGGGCGGGACCTACGTGGCCGCGATGCGCGAGCTCGCGGGCCAGGGTGAGCCCGACCCGCTCACGTCGACCGACTCGGTGTTCTTGCTCGACGCCTCGGTGTACGCGAAGCCGCTCAGCTGGTGGACGATCTACGCCGTCGGCCGCAACCTGCTCGACACGACCTACATCGCCTCGCGACGCCCCTTCGGCCTCCGGCCGGGAGCGCCGATCTGGCTGCAGATCGGCACGAAGCTCGAATACTGAGCGGGCGCGCTCTGCGTCGCGGTCCCCCGCGCATCGCCGCGCTCAGCGCCGCTTGGTCACACGCACACGCACGCCGCGCTCGGGCCGGAGCGTGGCGCCGGGGTGCGGCACGTCGTCGCCGATCGACTCGATGCGGAAGCGGCGCAGCATGACGGCGAGCGCGAGCTGGGCCTCCATGATGGCGAAATGGTTGCCGATGCAGATGCGCGGGCCCGCGCCGAAGGGCAGGTAGGCATAGCGATGGCGCGAAGCCTCGGCCTCGGGCTGGAAGCGCTCCGGGTCGAAGCGCTCCGGATCGGGGAAGAGCGCGCCATTGCGGTGCAGCGCGAGCGGGCTGGTGAGGATGTTGGTGGGCGAGGGCAGATCGTAGCCACCGAGCGAGACCTCGCCGTGGCTGTCGCGGCCGAAGATGTAGACGGGGGGATAGAGCCTGAGCGCCTCTTTGAAGACGCGCGCACAGAGGCCGAGGCGAGGCAGATCGGCGACGGTCGGGTCGTCCGAGAGCGCGTCGACCTCGCGCTCGAGCGCGGCGTAGACCTCCGGGTGGCGCGCTGCGAGATAGAGCGACCAGGCGAGGCCGGTCGCCGTCGTCTCGTGGCCGGCGACGAAGAGCGTGAGGACCTCGTCGCGCACCTGACGATCGCTCATCGGCGCGCCGCTCTCGTCGCGGACCGACAAGAGGCGCGCGAGCAGGTCGCTGCGCTCGCCCGCGCTCTGCCGCGCCTCGTCGATCATGCGCTGCACGCGCTCGTCGAGCAGGGCGATCGCGCGCCGGAGCTCGGCGCCGCGGCGCCCTGGCAGGAAGACCGGGCCCTGGAAGGCCTCGGCGGCGCGTGCGAGCTCGGGTGCGAGCCAGCCCGGCGCGCCGAGGCTCGCGCGCTCGAGGCGGCGCTTGAGCACCATGTGCAGCACCGAGAAGGGGCGGCCGACGATCCAACCGCTCCACTCGAGCGCGACGGTGAGCGCGTGGCCGAGCTCGTCGGCCTCGTCGAAGGTGTCGGCGTCGAAGAGCGTCTTGCCCGCGACGCTCATCGTGAGGCGCGTGGTCTCGGTGAGCAGCTCGAAGCGCTGATCGTCGCGCCAGGCGTCGACCGTGCGACGCGCGCAGGCGACCATGTCGTCGGCGTAGCTCTCGATGGCGCGGGGCACGAAGAGCGGCGCCATGAGCTTGCGCTGGCGCTGCCAGAGCTCGCCGTTCGCCGTGAAGAGGCCCTCGCCCGCGAGCGGGTAGAGCGCGAAGCGCATCATGTCGGACTTGAGGAAGGAGCGCGCCTTCTCCACGTGCATCTCGTGCACGAGGTCTGGATCGTTGACGACCGCGGCGTGCACGCCGGGCACGGGGAGCTGGAGGCGCAGGATCGGCTGGCCGGTGCGCGCGAGGCGCAGCAGCGAGCCGAGGCGATCGTTGCGGAAGTCGGCGTTGTGGCCTGCCCAGCCCTCGCCTCCGGGCGCGCGCGGCATCTCGGCGAACTGCATCGCGAGGGTCTGTCGCGCCTCCGAGCGCGGGCGGCAAGGCGCGCGTGAGCACGGCGGCGCCTTCGCCTTGCAGCGGGTGCGGCGCCGTGAGACGCGCGAGCGCGATGCGTACCTTCATCGCCGGTTCTCTCGCGTTCGCCTCGATGCTCTGTCTCGCCGCCTGCGAGGCCCCCGCGCCCGCGCCGAACGCGGCGCCGCAGGGCTCCGCGCCCGTGGCGTCGGTCAGCCTGCCGGCGACGGCCAGCGCGATCACGGTGGCGACCGCCGAGCCCGCGGCGCCGCCGAAGAACCCCGCGCTCGCCGCGCCCGCCGACGTGGCGGCACCTCCAGCCGACGCGCAGAAGACGCCGTCGGGGCTCGCGTCGAAGGTGCTCACCGCCGGCACCGGCACGAAGCACCCGAAGCCCGAGGACAAGGTCACGGTGCACTACTCGGGCTGGACGAAGGAGGGCGTGCTCTTCGATTCGTCGGTGGAGCGCGGAGAGTCGATTTCGTTCCCGCTCAACGGCGTGATCCCCGGCTGGACCGAGGGCGTGCAGCTCATGGTCGAGGGTGAGAAGCGCCGCTTCTGGATCCCGGCCGAGCTCGCTTATGGTGAGCGCCCGCGCCAGCCCGGAGCGCCTGCCGGTCAGCTCACCTTCGACGTCGAGCTCATCTCCATCAAGGAGGCCCCGCCGCCGCCGGAGACGCCGAAGGACGTCGCCAAGGCCCCGGCCGACGCGAAGAAGACGAAGTCCGGCCTCGCCTACAAGGTGATCACGCCGGGCAAGGGCACCGAGTCGCCGACGGCCGACGACACCGTGGTCGTGCACTATTCGGGCTGGACGAAGGACGGCAAGATGTTCGACAGCTCGGTGACGCGCGACGAGCCCGCGCGCTTCCCGCTGAAGGGCGTGATCCCGGGCTGGACCGAGGGCGTGCAGCTCATGAAGCAGGGCGACAAGGTCCGCTTCTGGATCCCCTCCGACCTCGCTTATGGCGATCCGCCGAAGCGTCCCGGCGCGCCGGCCGGCCAGCTCACCTTCGACATCGAGCTGCTCGAGATCCAGAAGCGGCGCTGATTCCAGCGGTTCCCTCAGGCCTCAGCCCCCTTCGGGGGGCTTCTCGCCATAGCTCTTCAGCTTGCTGTAGAGCGTCTTGCGGTCGATCCCGAGCACCTCGGCCGCGCGCGTGCGGTTGCCGCCCGTGAGCTCGACGACCTTGAGGATGTAGCGACGATCGACCTCCTCGAGCGTGACCAGCTCGGAGGGGTCGTAGCTCGCGAGCAAGACCTGCGAGGGCTTGAAGCCCTGGATCTTCTCGGGCAGGTCGCCCACGACGAGCTGGTCGTGCTCGGCGAGCGCGACGGCGCGCTCGACGGCGTTGAGCAGCTCGCGCACGTTGCCTGGCCACGCGTAGTCGATGAGCTTGCGCGCGGCCTCGGGGGAGATGCCGACGACGGCCTTGCCGCTGCGCTCTGCGAGCTGGGTGAGGTGGCTGTGGGCGATCGGGAGCACGTCCGAGGTGCGCTCACGCAGCGGCGGAACGCGGAGGGGCAGCACCGCGAGCCGGTAGTAGAGATCCTCGCGGAAGAGGCCGGCTTCGACGCGCGCCTCGAGATCGCGGTGGGTCGCGCTCAGGATCCTCGCGTCGAACTCGACCTCGCGGTCGCTGCCGACCGGGCGGACTCTGTGCTCCTGCAGGGCGCGCAGCAGCTTCGCCTGCAAGGGGAGCGGGAGCTCGGCGACCTCGTCGAGGAAGAGCGTGCCTCCGGTCGCCTCCACGAAGAGCCCCGCGCGCGCCGCGCGAGCGTCGGTGAAGGCGCCCTTCACGTGGCCGAAGAGCTCGCTCTCGAGCAGGGCCTCGGGCACGGCCGCGCAGTTGAGCGCGACGAAGGGCCCGGAGGCGCGGGCGCTGCGCGCGTGCAGGGCGCGGGCGACGAGCTCCTTGCCCGTGCCCGTCTCACCCTGCACGAGCACGGGCGCGCCGGAGGTGGCGAGCTTCGCGATCATGGCGAAGAGACGCTTCATCGATTCGCTCTCGCCCACGAGCTTCTCGAAGCTCGGTGGCCCGCTGCGCTCCTCGCGCAGCCTGCGCACCTCCCTGCGCAGGCGGGAGAGCTCGACGGCGCGGCTCAAGCGGAGCGCGAGCTCCTCGAGCTCGAAGGGCTTCGGCAGGAAGTCGTGCGCGCCCGCGCGGATGGCGGCGATGGCCGTGTCGAGATCGCTGAAGGCCGTGACGACGAGCACCGGCACGTCGGCCCTGCGCGCCGAGAGCTCGGCGCAGAGCTCGAGCCCCGTCATTCCCCCGAGGCGAATGTCGGTGACGACGGCGTCGGGTTCGGAGGCCTCGAAGAGCGAGCTGGCCTCGGACGCGGAGGCGGCGAGCAAGGGTTCGAAGCCGCGCTTGCGCAGGCTCTGGGCGACGAGCAACCGCATCGCGGGGTCGTCTTCCACGACGAGCACCTTGCCGGGCGGGTCCATCATGCTGCGCGGCATGCTAGCAAGCGGTCTCCCGGGAAGGCCCCTCGATGCGACTCACCCTCCGCCTGTGGATCGCGCTGCTCGCCGCCGTCGTGCTCGTGCTCGCGACGGGCCTCGCGGTGCGGCTCCAGGCCGAGCAGGCGCACATCGTGGAGGTCACGCTGCGCGACCGTCGCTTCTTCGCGCACGCCCTGCAGACCGCACTCGCCAGGCCCGCATCCAATGGGAGCCCGCTCGAGGAGGCCGAGCGCCTGCTCGGTCGGGAGGAGATCGCCTCGGGTCACATCGCCGCGCGCCTGCTCCTGCCTGAACAGCCCGCTGCCGCGGCGCTGATGGAGATGGTGAGGGCGCGCACGCCCGAGCTCGAGCGAGGTCAGGTCGCGGTGTTCGCCGAAGGGGACCAGATCCTGACCTACATCCCGCTCGGCGGCGGAGAGGCCCTGCTCGAGCTGCGTGAGCCCCACGCGCTCGGCGAGGTGCTCGCACGCCTCGGCTGGCGCTCGCTGCTCGTGCAGCTCGTGGTGCTCGCGGCGCTCGCGGGCCTCGCGAGCTACATGCTCGTGCGCTGGCTGGTGGGTGAGCCCGTGTCGAAGCTCGTGCGGCTCACGCGTCGCTTCGCGGACGGCGAGCTCACGGCGCGCGCGGAGCTGCCTGCGCGCGAGGACGAGATCGCCGAGCTCGGGCGCGAGCTGCACCACATGGCCGACCAGCTGCTCGCCGTGCGCCACACGCTCGACGAGGTCGACGGCGAGCGCGTCGAGGCGCTCGAGGCGCTCCGGCACGCCGACCGGCTGCGCACCGTGGGGCAGCTCGCTTCCAGCCTCGCGCACGAGCTCGGCACGCCGCTCAACGTCGTCTCGGGGCACGCGCGCATGATCCTCGACGAGGCAGCGCTCTCCGAGGAGCAGCGCGCGAGCACGCGCACGATCCTCGAGCAGGTGGCGCGCATGAGCGGGCTCATCCGCGAGCTGCTCGGCTTCGCGCGGCGTCGAGGTCCGCAGCGCGGGCGGGTGGAACTCTCCGAGCTCGCCCGCCACGCGGCGCGCACGCTCGAGCCCTTGATGCGACGCCTCGAGGTCGACGTGGAGGTGCGCGGCGCGGGCAGCGAGCTCCACCTCGAGGGCGACGCCCAGGAGCTCCTGCAGGTGCTCACGAACCTCGTGATGAACGCAGCGCAGTCGATGCCCGGAGGTGGACGCGTGTCGGTGGAGCTCTCCGAGCGCGAGGCGGCGCCGCCGGTCGGGGTGCACGCGCGCGCGGGTCGCTGCGCGGTGATCGCCGTGAGCGACGAGGGGCAAGGCATCGCCCCCGAGGATCTTCCGCACCTCTTCGAGCCCTTCTTCACGCAGAAGCGCGAGGGCACCGGGCTGGGGCTCGCCGTGGTCCACGGCATCGTGCGGGACCACGGCGGCTGGGTCTCGGTGCGGAGCGAGCCCGGGCGAGGTAGCCGCTTCGAGGTCTACCTGCCGCTGGCCGCGAGCGAAGCGCTCGCCGTGGGCGAGGCGCGCGACGAGGCCGCGTCGTAGGACCGTGGACGCCGCGCGGTTCAAGGCGTGAGGCCCGCGAGCGGCTTGCGACGCGCGGCGAGCGCGTGGGCGGAGACGGGCACGTGGCCGTCGAGGCCCGTGAGCTCGAGCGTGCGCCCTTCGCGCTTCCACTCCTTGGCGAGCTCGGCGAGCTTGTCCATCACCGTGTGATCGACGAGGCGTGCGCTCGAGAGATCGACGCGTACGGGCAGCTCGGTCTCGCCGATCCCGCGCAGCGCGGCCAGGATCGTGAGGTAGTTGCTGAACACCGCCGCGTGCTCGACACGCACGGCGATCGCCTCGGGGCCACGCGTGATCTCGATGCGGGGCTTGAAGATCTGCGAGAGCGGCATGCCCGCGCGCCAGTGCAGCGCGACCTTGATGAGGATGCCGGCGACGACGCCGAGCAGGAGGTCTTCGCCCACGGTGACGACGAGCGTCGTGACGAAGATGATGAGCTGCTCGGTGCCGATCTTCCAGGTCTTCACGAACTCGTGCGGCGACGCGAGGCGCAGGCCCGTGTAGACGAGCATGGCGGCGAGCGCCGTGAGCGGGATGCGCTCGAGCAGCCACGGCACGGCGGCCACGAAGGCCAGGAGGAAGGCGCCGTGGAAGAAGTTGGCGAGCTTGCTCCTCGCGCCGTTCGCGATGTTGGCCGAGCTGCGCACGATCTCGGTGATCATGGGCAGGCCGCCCAACATGCCCGCGACGAAGTTGCCGACGCCGACCGCGCGCAGGTCGCCGTCGAGGTCCGAGCGCCGCTGGAGCGGGTCGAGCGCGTCGACGGCCTTCGCGCTCAGCAAGGACTCGATCGTGCCGACGAGCGCGAACATGACGACGTACTTGATCGAAGTGAAGCTCGCGATGGCCGAGAAGTCGGGCAGGCTCACGGCACCGAGCAGGCTCTTCGGCAGCGAGACGAGGAAGTTCGGGCCGACGACGTAGTCGTGGGCGCGCAGCTGGTAGTGGTGCTCGTGCCCGAGGTCGAAGTAGGCGCCGAGACCCATGGCGAGCAGCACGACGACGAGCGGCGCGGGCACACGCTTCGCGAAGCGCCATGGCAGGAGCGGGAGCCCGAAGAGCACGACCAACGAGATCGCGCCGATCAGCGCGATCTCCGGGTTGGCCGCCAAGAGGCTGTGCGGCAGCTCGGCGAGCAAGCCGAGCGGCGACTTGGCCGAGGGCGCGACGCCGAGCAGGACGTGCGACTGCTTGGCGAAGATCAAGACGCCGATGGCGGCGAGCATGCCGTGCACGACCGAGGCTGGGAAGAAGTCGCCCAGCGCTCCTGCGCGCACGAAGCTGAAGACGATCTGCGCGATGGCGGCGACGACGATCACCGCGAGCGCGCGGCGGTAGCCGAGCGCGGCGTCGCCTTGGCCGAGCTCGTTCACGGCGCCGAGCGCGATCACGATGAGCCCCGCGGCGGGCCCCTTGATCGCGAGACGCGCGCTGCCGACGAAGGTGGCGACGAGACCGCCCACGATCGCCGTGAGCAGGCCCGCGACGGGAGGAAAGCCGCTCGCGACCGCGATGCCGAGGCTCAGCGGGAGCGCGATGAGGAAAGCGAGCAAACCCGCGACGAGGTCCGGCAGGAAGTTGCGGCGGAGCTCGGAGAAGGTCGACGAGGAGGACGGCATCGGTGCGGCGCCACAGCACGGGCCGTGCCGGTGGCGGAACGCCGCGGGACTTGCGCGGAACGCAGGGGCTGCGTCGCCGAGCGTGGGGAGAAACACCCCGCCCGGGGCGGAACGCCCTCCGCGCGCCGCGAGCCTGAGGCCGGCCGCGATACCCGAGCGCCCGGGTCGGCTCGGCACGCCGGATGCATTCACCCGGAGCGTGAGCGCCTCGAGCCTGTCGGATCCTCCGAACTCTCCGCCGACGGGCTCGGGCGCGCTCCACGTTGCGCTCGAGGAAGTGGCTCATCGCCTGCCGGCGCAGGGCCCGATCGCGACCTTCATCCACCACAACACGCTGCACGCGTTTCAGCATCTCTCGTTTCACGATGCTGTCGCCGAGGCCTGCGCGATCTTCGACGCCGAGGGCTACCTGCCCGAGAGCGAGTACCGCGCAGCCTGGCAGGCCGGGCGCATCAGCGATGACGACGTGGCCTACGCGCTCGCACGCCGGCGGCGCGAGCTGCCCGACCGGCGCATCGGAGCGCTCCGGCTCTCCCAGATCGAAGGGTGGATGCTGCGCGAAGGCGTGGTCGACGATCCGCCGGTCGCGCTGCGCTGGGCGCGCGAGGAGCTCGACCGCGCGAGGCGCTTCCGCCATGGCGTGAGCGCCGAGGCCGAGCGGCGCATCCTCACGCGCAGCGAGGGTTTCCTGGCGAGGGCAGAGTCGGTTCAGTCTCCGACCTTCGCCGCGGCGCTACGCTTGCGGGCACGTGGCGAGGACGTGGGCGCGGCGCTCGAGGCCTCCTGGGCGGTGTGCGCCGAGCTCGCCGAGGGCGCGCGCGAGAAGCCCAGCGAGCGCCTGCTCGCGCGCATCGGGATCGACCGCACGCACCGTGATCTGCTCGTCGCCGCCGGCGCGCCCGACCCAGCGGCCCAGAGCAACGCGGAGCTCGTGAGCTTCCTCGCGGCCTACCTCGACGAGGGCATGGCGCGTTGGTCGATGCCGAACCGTGAGCGTGGCCTCCTGCGGAGCTTCGTCGCGCAGCTCGAGGCCGCGCCGCTCACCGAGCAGGCCTGGCTGCGCAGCGCGCACCAGAGCCTCGCAGCGAGCCTCTCGTCGGCGGCCTCTCCGGCGCAGATGCTCGAGACCCTGCTCGAGGATCTCGGCGTCGCACAGCCGCACTGGGGGAGCTATCTCCTGCGCGCCCACGCGGCGCTGCCCGGCTGGGCCGGCATGGTCGCGCGGCTCGAACATCACCCCGAAGACCGGCGCCCGGGCGCCCCGCCGGCCTCCCTGCTCGAGCTGTCGATCCTCAGGCTCACGCTCGATCGCAGCGCCGTGCAGGAGCGCATGGCGCTGATGGGCCTCGAGGGCCGCCCGCGCAAGCTGGTCGACGAGGTGCGCCGCGCGTGCCTGCTCGCGCACCTCGACCGCGCCGACGCGACGATCGACCGCCTCCACCAGATCACGCAGCTCGCCGGCCACGCCGCGCCCGACCTCGTCGCGATGGGCGCCGAGACCGTGCACGCGCTCGTCGACGCCATCGAGGACTTCGACGGCCTGAGCCGCAGGCGTGTGCTGCACGAGGCCTACGAGCGACACCACTTGCTCGAGATCGTCGGCGCGGTCGACGCTCGCCTGGCGGAGCCCCAGCCCGCACCGAGGGCACCGCGCCTGCAGACGCTCTTCTGCATCGACGATCGCGAGGAGGCCTTCCGCCGCCACCTGGAGGAGCAAGACCCGGCCTACGAGACCTTCGGCGCCGCGGGCTTCTTCGGGGTGGCGATGCGCTACACCTCGCTCGACGATCCCTCGAGCCGCGATCTCTGCCCGATCGCCGTGAAGGCAGGTCACGCGATCCACGAGCAGCCAGCGTCGGGCATGGAAGCCCGCGCCGAGGAGCGCCGACGCCGACGCGCGCTGCTCGCGCTCGTCGCCCACGAGCTGACCGACGGCTCTCGCTCCTTCTTCCGCGGTGTGCTCGTGACCTCGCTGCTCGGGCTCTTCGCGCTCTTGCCGCTCGCGCTGCAGCTCGCCTCGCCGCGCCTCGCGACGCGTGCGCTGCGCTGGCTCGCGTCGACGCTGGTGCCCGGCGTCGACACCGAGCTCGGGCTCGAGCGCGCCGACGAAGCGCACGAGGCGTCGGGCCTGCCTCTGGGCTTCACGCTCGAGGAGCAGGTCGACCGCGTCGAGGCGCTCCTGCGCAACATCGGCCTCGTCTCGGGCTTCGCCCCGCTCGTGACGCTGCTCGGTCACGGCGCGAGCACCGTCAACAACCCCCACCACTCGGCCTACGAATGCGGCGCCTGCGGCGGCTCGAACGGCGGGCCCAACGCGCGCGCCTTCGCGCACATGGCGAACGATCCGCGGGTGCGCGCCGCGCTCTCGAAGCGAGGCATCGAGATCGACCAATGCACCTGGTTCCTCGGGGGGCTGCACGACACCACGAACGACGCGGTGACGCTCTACGATCGCGAGCGCGTGCCCGCCTCGCACCACGAGCGCCTCGCCGAGCTCGAGCGTGCCCTCGACCGCGCGCGCGAGGGCTCCGCGCACGAGCGCTGTCGGCGCTTCGAGCACGCCGATCTGCGCGCGGATCCGAGCCACGCGCTCAGACACGTGGAGACGCGCGCGGTCGACCTCAGCCAGGCCCGGCCCGAGCTCGGGCACGCGACGAACGCGGTGGCGGTCGTCGGGAGGCGCGCGCTCACGCGTGGGCTCTTCCTCGACCGGCGGGCCTTCCTCATCTCCTACGACCCCACGCACGACGACGAGCTCGTGCTGCTCGGGCGCATCCTTCGCGCCGTGATGCCCGTGGGTGCGGGCATCAACCTCGAGTACTACTTCTCGCGCGTCGATCCACAGCGCTTCGGCGCCGGCACGAAGCTGCCTCACAACGTGGCCGCGCTGCTCGGCGTGATGGAGGGCACCTCGGGCGATCTGCGCACGGGACTGCCCACGCAGATGGTCGAGATCCACGAGCCGGTGCGGCTCTTGTGCCTCGTCGAAGCGAGCCCGGAGGCGCTGCTCGCCGTCGCCGCACGCGAGCCCGAGGTGGCGGAGCTCGCGCTCGGCGGCTGGGTCAGGCTCGTGAGCGTCGACCCGGAGACGAGGCACTTCCTCGAGCTCGTCGATGGCGCCTTCGTGCCCGTCGAGCTGGGGCGCGCTCCCATCGCCGAGCGCGCTCGCAGCGTCGACTGGTATGGCGGCAAGCGCCGCTCGGGCCCGCGCTGCTCGGGACCCGACAGGAGGAGGCCGCGTGAGCCCGCTCGATCCCCACCTCTTGCAGCAGATCGTCACCGCGCTCGTCGCGACGATCACGCTCGGGCCTGCGCTGTCGGGCGCGCTGCTCGGTACGCTGCTGGTGCTCGGCAGGCCGCCCAGCGAACGCGTGACGGCGCGGCTCGTCGAGTGGGGCTCGGGCGTCGCGCTCTTGCTCAGCTTCGCGCTCGCGGGCGCGTGGTGGATCGCCGGGGCCACGCCGATCCCGCTGCACGTCGGGCGGCTCTTCGAGGTGCGAGGCTACGCCTACGAGCTCGGCCTGCTCGTCGACATGCTCTCGCTCACGATGCTGCTCATCACGGGGCTCATCGTGAGCTTCGTGGCCCGCTTCTCGGTCCACTACCTCCACCGCGATCCGGGCTACCACCGCTACTTCGTGCTGCTGTCGGCCTTCACGGTCGGCATGCACCTGCTCGTGCTCGCCGGCAGCTTCGACCTGCTCTTCGTCGGCTGGGAGATCGTCGGCATCTCCTCGATCCTGCTCATCGCCTTCTTCCGTGAGCGCCCCGGGCCGGTGCGAGGCGCGGTGCGCGCGATGGTGAGCTACCGCGTCTCCGACATCGGCCTCTTGGTCGCGGGCATCCTGCTGCACGAGCTGAGCGGCACCTCCGAGTTCACCGACGCCTTCGGCACCGGCCGCTGGCCCGTCGACTCGGCCCACCTCTCCGAGGGCGCCGCGACGGCGGTGCTGCTCGTATTGCTCGTGTCGGTGATCGGCAAGTCGGCGCAGTTCCCGCTCGGCGGCTGGCTGCCGCGGGCGATGGAGGGCCCCACGCCCTCGAGCGCGCTCTTCTACGGCGCGCTCTCGGTGCACGCCGGCGTGTATCTGCTCCTGCGCGCCGCACCGCTGCTCGCGATCTCCCCCGTCGCTTCGACGCTCGTGACCCTCGTGGGCGGCGTCTCGGCGGTCTGGGCCACGGCCTCGGGGCGTACGCGCAGCGACGCGAAGAGCGCGATGGCCTACGCCACGATCACGCAGGTCGGCCTCATGCTCGTGGCGATCGGGCTCGGCTTCTACCGCTGGGCGCTCTTCCACATGGCGGCCCACGCGGTGCTGCGCCTGTGGCAGCTCTTGCGCACGCCCTCCGCGCTGCACGACGCACGGAGCATCCGGGCCGCCATCGCCTCCACCCCGGGGCTGCGCCCCTCGTGGATCGCGCTCGCGCTCTCGGAGCAGAGCCTCTCCAAGCTCTACGCGCGCGCGCTGCACGGCTTCCACGTCGACGACGCTCTGAACCGCTTCGTCGTCGGCCCCGTGCTCGCGGCCTCGCGCGCGCTCGACGCCTTCGAGCGCCGCTGGGAGCACAAGCTCGCCGGTCAGGCCGCCGAGGCCTGCGCGGCGCCGGCGGAGCCCGAGGCGCGGCACACGAAGCCGAAGCCCGAGCGCGCTCGCCCCCTCGAGGAGCACCCCTGATGTCGCCCTCTCTCTTGCTCCTCGTCGTCTTCACCCCGAGCGCCGCGGCGCTGCTCGTGCGCCTCGTGCAGAGACCCAAGCTCGGTCGCGCCATCGCGAACGCGAGCGTGCTCGCGACGCTGCTCCTGAGCGGCATGCTCGCCCTGGCCGTCGGGGCCCACCCGGAAGAGGGCCTGCACTGGACGAGCGAGGCCCTCGCGCTGCCGGGCGCGCGCTGGAGCTTCGGGGTCGACGCCCTCGGCGCGCCCTTCTTGCCGCTCGCCTCCGCGATCGCGAGCATCGTGCTCATCGCCGGGCCGCGCCACGAGCTCGACCGGGAGGCCATCGTCACCCTGCTGCTCACGCTGAGCGGCATCCTCGGCGTGATGGCGTCCTTCGATCTGCTCCAGCTCGCGCTGTTCTGGGTCGCGAGCCTCGTGCCCGGCTCGCTCGATCTCAGGCGGCGCTCGCGTGAGCGGCCGAGCTGCCGAGCCTCACGCGTCTACGACATCTTCCTCGTGCTCGGCGCGATCCCGATGATCGCCACCGTGGCGCTCGTCGGCGTCGCGCGCGCTGGCGCGGGCGCGGCGTGGCTCTTCGAGCTGGGGCCACGCCTGCCTCCGCTCGCGCATGCGCACCAAGCGGCCGTCTTCGCGGCGGTCGTCATCGCCGTCATCGCTCGCAAGGCCGTGTTCCCGCTCCACTCCTGGCTGCCGGTGCTCGTCGAGCGAGGGCCGCTCGGCGTGTCGGCGATGACCATCGGCACGCACCTCGGCGCCTTCCTCGTGCTGCGCGTGGCGCTGCCTCTCGCACCGGAGGCTGCGACGCGTGGCCTGCCGCTCTTCGCCGCGCTCGCGCTCCTCAGCGCCCTCTACGCGGCCTTCCTGGCGCTCGGGCAGACGAGCCTGCTGCGTGCGCTCGGCTTCGTGCTCACGAGCCAGCTCGGGCTCGTGGTCGTCGGCCTCGCGGGGGAGAACGTCGAGGCCTTGCACGGCGCGATGCTCACGATGCTGAGCACCGGCCTCGGCGCCACAGGCCTCCTGATCGTCGCCAAGTCGATCGAGGCGCGCTTCGGAACGACCGACCTGCGCGAGCTCGGTGGGCTCGTGGCGCGCTTCCCGCGCATGGCGGCGAGCTTCTTCCTGCTCTCGATCTTCGCCATCGGCGTGCCGGGCACGCTCGGCTACGTGGCGGAGGATCTGCTCCTGCACGGCCTGCTCCACGGCCACGTCGTGCTCGCGACGGCGATGCTCGTCGTCACCGTGCTCTCGGGCGTCGTGCTGCTGCGCGCCTACTTCACGATCTTCCTGGGCCCCGAGCGCAAGGGCGCAGGGACCGGCCACGTGCTGCGCGACCTCTTGCCGCGCGAGTCGCTCGCGCTCGGCGCCATCGTGCTCGCGCTCACGGTCGGCGGGCTCTACCCCCAGCGGCTGCTCGACCTGCGCGCGCCGAGCGTGGAGCACCTGGTGGATCGCCTCTCTGCGCACGGGCCCTGAGTCCCCGCGCCCCTCGCTCAGTTGCTGCACCAACCAGTCAGCGTTTCGACGAACAAAGGACCGTTTGGTCACGTCATGGATTGATCCTCGCGCCCCACGTCGCACCGCGTTATGCGGGCGGCCGTGATGCAGCGATACCCTGGGTCCCGGTTCCTCGGAACCGGCCACTATCTCCCCGAGATCGTGCGCACCAACGCTGATCTCGAGAAGATCGTCGACACCTCCGACACCTGGATCACCGAGCGCACGGGGATCCGGCAGCGCCACATCGCCCCCGACGGCGTGTACACGAGCGACATGGCGGCCGGCGCCGCGAAGCGCGCGCTCGAGGCGGCCGGGCTCGACGCGAAGCAGCTCGACATGATCATCGTCGGCACGGTGACGCCCGACATGCCGATGCCCGCCACCGCCGCGACCGTGCAGCAGAAGATCGGCGCGGGCCCCTGCCCGGCCTTCGATCTCTCGGCCGCCTGCGCGGGCTTCATCTTCGGCCTGCACCTCGCCGATCAGTGCATCCGCACGGGCGCCGCGCGCTACGTGCTCATCGTCGGTGTGGAGCTGCTCTCGCGTGTCGTCGACTGGACCGACCGCAGCACCTGCGTGCTCTTCGGCGACGGCGCCGGCGCGGTGGTGCTCGGCCCGGCGGGCGGCGCCGAGGTGCGCGGCAGGCCGCGCGGCGTGCACGCGACGCGCATCCACACCGACGGCACGATGGTGCAGTCGCTCATGATCCCGGGCGGCGGCAGCATCGAGCCGATGAGCGTCGAGGGCCTCGAGAACAAGCGCAACAAGGTGCACATGCGCGGGCAGGACATCTTCCGCATCGCCGTGAAGAACCTGCGCGACTCGAGCCAGGCCGCGCTCGACGACCTCGGCTGGACGGGCGACGACCTCGACTGGATCTGCCCGCACCAGGCGAACCTGCGCATCATCGACCAGGCGGTGAGCCGCCTCGGCATCGTGCGCGAGAAGGTGCTCGGCAACATCGAGTCGGTCGGCAACACCTCGAGCGCGAGCATCCCGATCCTGCTCGACGAGAGCATCCGCAACGGCACCGTGACGCCGGGCGATCGTGTGCTGTTCTGCGCGCTCGGCGCGGGTGTGTCCTGGGGCAGCGCCGTCGTCACGATCTGAGGCTGGGCTTCGGGCCGGGCGGGCCGCGAACCCACCGTTCAGGGCTCGGGCGGCTTGTCGGAGCCGAAGTGCGCCTTCGCCGCCGCGAGGAAGCGGTCGCGGCCCTCGCCGAGCACGACGATCGGCCTCGGGTAGTCGACGCCGAGCTTCACGCCGGCCTGGGCGAGCACCTGGGCGGGCGCCTCGAAGGGCTGGTGGATCCACTTCGCGGGCAGCTTCGCCAGCTCGGGCACCCAGCGGCGCACGTAGCCTCCCTCGGGGTCGAAGCGCTCGCCCTGCGAGATGGGGTTGAAGATGCGGAAGTAGGGCTGGGCGTCGCAGCCCGAGCCGGCCGACCACTGCCAGCCCAGATCGTTGGACGCCCAATCACCATCGACCAGGTGCCGCATGTAGTGCGCCTCGCCGCGGCGGAAATCGATCATGAGGTGCTTCGTGAGGAAGCTCGCCGCGATCATGCGCGCGCGGTTGTGCACGTAGCCCTCGGCGAGTAGCTGCCTCGCGGCCGCGTCGACCACGGGGTAGCCCGTCTTGCCCTCCACCCAGGCCATCCAGCCTGCTTCGTCGTCGCGCCAGGGGAAGCCCTCGAAGGCGCGGCGGAAGGGGCGCTCGAGCAGCTCGGGGCGATCGAAGAGGGTGTGGTAGGCGAACTCGCGCCACAAGAGCTCGCTCGTGAACTTCTGCACTTGCTCGGGCGGCGCCTCGCCGCGTGCCTCGGCGGACTTCGCGCGCAGGTAGGCCGCGCGGATGCTGAGCGTGCCGAACTTGAGGTCGGCCGAGAGGCGGCTCGTGCCCTCGACGTCCATGCGATCGCGGTCGCTCGCGTAGCTCGAGAGCGGGCCCTTCACGAAGGCCTCGAGGCGCGCGCGCGCGGCCCGCTCACCGCCGCGCAAGACGAGCGGGTTCTCCTCGAGGCCGAGCTCGGCCATCGAAGGGATCGGCACCTCGTCGAGTCCGAGCGAGGCGGGCAGCGCGGGCAGCTTCTTCGGGGCCCGCAAGGGCTCGCCGAGCTCGGGCAACAGCTTGTCGACGGCGCGTGCGAAGGGCGTGAACACGCTGAAGACGCCCCCTTGCCCGGTGCGCACCGTGCCCGGGGCGATCAGGGTCTCGCCCTCGAAGAGCTCGAAGCGGATCTGCGCGCGATCGAGCGCCTCGGCGATGCGCTGGTCGCGCAGGCGCGCGAAGGGCTCCGACCAGCGCTGCGCGACGACGCGCTCGGCGCCGAGCGAGGCTGCGATCCTCGGGACGAGCTCGACGCTGCGGCCACGCACGACCACCAGCCGGGAGCCAGCGTGCTCGAGGTTCTGCGCGAGCGAGCTGAGCGAGTCGAGCAGGAACTGGATGCGGTTCGGCAGCTCACGCGCCCGCTCCGGCGCGAAGAAGTGCGTATCGAGCACGAAGAGCGGCACGAACTCGCCCGTCGCGAGGGCCGAGGCGAGCGGCGCGTGATCCGCGACGCGCAGATCCTTGCCGCGGAACCAGACGAGGGTGCGCATGGGGGTCGGTGAGCGGAGGGCCGAGGTGGCAGGGCCGAGGTGGCAGGGCGGAGATGAGCCCGGAGAAATGAGCAAGGCGCCCCGTCCGGATCGGAGGGGCGCCTCGGGGTGTGGGGTCGTCGCGCGATCGCGACAAGCCCGCGCGGATCAGACGCGGCTCAGAGCGCGCGCGAGAGATCCTGCATCGAGGTCTCGCTCACCGACTTGATGAGCTCCTGCAGCGAGGCCTTCGGGAAGCTCGACGTGACGGAGAGCTTGTCGCCCTCGGCGGCGAACTTCGCGTTCTTGATCGCCGGCACGACGGCCTTGAGCGGGCCCGACTCGAGCTTGGGCAGCATCGAGGTGGCCATGCTCTCCATCTGCTTGATGGTGCCGGCCGGATCCTTCTTCAGGGCGTCGCCCTGCGGGCCGCTCATCGCCGCGACCACCTTGAGCTCGAGGTTGTCACCGGACTCCTTGAGGCCGAAGTCGACGTTCTGGCCGCCCTCGGTGATCTTCGCCCAGATGAGGTGGCTCGAGGCGTCGGCGAAGTCGGCCGCGCCGGGCGCGCCCTTGGCGATGGCCGTGACCGAGGCCTTGTCGTCGGCCATGAGCACGATGCCTCCGCCGGGGAAGCCCATGACGTTGCCCTTCTCGTTCGTGAGGTAGGTGACGCCGTCGACCTCCTCCTTGGTCGGGGCCTTGCCGCTGCCCTTCTCCATCGCCTTGGCGAAGAGATCGGCCGGCTTCTCGACCTTGCCCATGTCCATGCTGATCGCGACGACGACCTTGTTGCCGGTGTTCGCGCAGACGGCCATCTCCTGCAGAGCGCTCACCGGATCGATGCCGCCCTCCTTGAAGACCGCGAGCACCTCGGTGGCCTTCTTGTCGTCTTCCTTGTCGCTCTTGGCGAGCTGCTCGAGGATCTTGGTCTGCAGGCCGGTGGCGTCGCCGACGTTGGCGAGCAGCTTCTTCGCGCCGAGGTAGACGCGGCCCGAGGCGCAGTCCTTCGGCATGTACTTGAGCGAGTCGCCCGCGGCGGGGGCGGCGACGGCGGCGGCCTTGGGGGCGTCGGCGGCGGGCTTCGCGCTGCCACCGGCGGCGGCGGCGCTCTTGGCGGGCTCGGCGCTCGCGCTGGTCGTAGCGGCCTTGTCACCACAGCCCACGGCGAGCGCACCCGCTGCCACGAGCACCAGTCCAAGCGACCTCTGGGTCTTCAGCATTCCGAATTCCTCCGTGCGAGCCGCGAAGCGCGGCGCCTCGCCGACGCCATGCGTCGGACGGCCGGAGGGTTGGTCGAAGGGGCGCAGCGCGTCAACTGCCGGGGCGGCCCCGCTCAACGCGGGCCGGGCGGGGGTGTGCGCGCGAAGACGAGGGCGTAGGCGTTCGGGCCGAGCTCGATGAGCACGTTGCGTTCGGCGTGCGCCTCGCGGTCGTAGGCCGCGTACCAGGGCAAGGAGCGCCAGGCCTCGGTGTCCTTGACGTACTCGGGCACGATGAGGTCGAGCTCCACGTAGCGCCCGTCGGTGCGCTTGGAGAGCTCCGCCGCGAAGCTGTACTGCTCGCGCCCTGCTTTGGGTGCGACGTCGTTGTGCATCGCGCCTCCGTAGGTGATGACGATCTTGCCCGGGCTCTTGGTGGCGGCCTCGTCGACGAGCGAGAGCGCGCGTCGGCCCATGTGCTTCGTGACCAGATCGAGCATCACGAAGACGGCGTCGTCGCCGGCCTTCTTCACCGAGTCGTATTCGTCGCAGCTCGGGCGCAGCGGGAAGGGCACGATCTCGAGCTTGCGGCAGGCCTCGCCGAGCAAGACGTAGTCGCTCTTGGTGGTCGCCGTCTGCGTCTTGGTGACCTCGGCGGCCTTCTCCTGCACGCCGGCGACCTGCTCCTTGCTGCACTTCGGATCGGGGATCCACAGCTCGAGCACGAGCGCGCTCGCGCGGCCGGCGAGCTTGGGCAAGAGCTGCTCGGTGAAACGTTTGGCCGTCGAGGCGACGTGCTCGGTGCCCTTCTGCGGGTGCGCCTCACCGAGCGCGAGCACGCGCGGCGCACGCTCGTCGACGACGGCCATGAAGGCCGCCTCGGCGGTGGGGTAGAAACGGCACCAGAGCTCGCCGCAGCGCTGGCGCTCGGGCGAGGAGGGCGGCGTGGAGGCAGGCGCTGCGGCGCTCGCGACGGGGCTCGAGGGCGCGGCGCTCGAGGCGCTCGTGGCGGAGGCGCTCGGGGTGGGGGCGAGGTCGGCCACCGCGCCGCCGGCGCAGGCGAGGAGCGACGCCGAGCAGAGGAGCGCGGCAAGCGAGACGGCGAGCGGGAGGCGCGGAGGCATGCGGGGATCGTAGACGACGGCGGCGGCGTTCGGTTCCGGGTCCGGTTCCGGTTTCGGTTCCGGCTGTCCCGCTGCGCACCGCGTTTCAACGTCACGTGGATCTCACAGAGCGGCGCCGCGCTCGACACCTCGGGCGGGTTCCATGCCGCGCATGTCGTTCCTCGCCGCCGACCTGCTCACGACGAAGCTCTCTCGCAGTCACCGCTCCGGCGGCTCCGTGGCCCTCGCGAAGCCGCCGTCCGAGCCGCGCTTCTCGCCCATCGCAGACCTCGCCGAGGCGCGCATCGCGGCGCAGCTCTCGGCCTCGCTCGACGCCGACGCGCCTGGGCTCGACGATCAGGCCGAGGCGCTCGGTCGCGCGGCGCGCGTAGGCCCTCACCCTTGCCTGCTCACGCTCGGCCCGGGCGCGCTCGCGGCGCCGGAGACGAGCGTGGAGCGCGCGCTCGTCGCGATGGAGCGCGCGGGTGTGCGAGGTTCGCGTGTCGCCTGGATCGCGCCCGTGCACAGAGGCTTCGCGGCCTCGGCGCTGCGGGCGCTCGGAGACGCCGCGCGGCGCGTCGGCCTGCGCCTCGTGCTCTCGGGCGACGCACGCAGCTTGGCGACCGCGCTCGCGACCTCGGCGCTGCGCCCCTACGCGCTGCTCAGCCAGGTGCCGCGTGGTCTCGTCGGCGCCGAAGCGGCGCAGGAGCGCGAGCTGCTCGTGGCGCTCGCGACCGCCGCGGAGCACCGCGGCGCGGAGCTCTGTCTGCGAGGCGTACAGAGCTTCGACGAAATGGTCGAAGCCGCAGCCGTCGGCGCGCGCTGGGTCGAGGGCCCCGCGCTCGGCCGCGCCTCGACGCGCCCCGCGGCGCTGGGCGCTTGCCGGCACGCGCTCCTCCGAGCGGCGTGGGCCAGGCGCCCGCGCGGCGTCGACGTGCTCGCCGCGCTGCGCGAGCGCGAGCTCGAGGCGCGCGCCACGCTCGCGAACCTGCGCGCCGACCCGGACGCGCGCGAGCTCGCCGAGCTCGCCGAGGCCTGGCCGAAGCGCCTCGGCGAGTGCCGCGCGCGCCTGCTCGAGGCGAGCGCCCAGGTGCGCGTCGCCGCCGAGCGCCTGCGCCATTGCGATCGCAGGCTCGAGGCCTCGATGCGCAACCTCGCCGCCGGTGCGCGGGGCGAGCTCGAGCACGGGCTCGGCGTCGAGGACTACGAATTGGCGCGCGCGGCCGTGCCCGTGGCGGAGGCCGAAAAGCGCGAAGCGACGAGCGAAGCGCGCGCCGTGCTGCGCGAGACGAGCCTCGCACGCGAGGCGCTGCGCGCTGCGCTCGATGCCACGGCGACGAGGCTCGGCCTCGGCGAGCGCTGGTCGAGCGAGCTCTTCGCGAGCGAGCGCGGGCGCGCGGCGGTGGACTGAGGCGAGGAGAGCCGGTCAGGCGGGCCTGCGGCCGAGCACCACGTCGACGCCCGCCAACACCGCCTCGGTGCGCGCGCGCGGCAGCTTGCCGACGCGCTCGTCGAGCACGGGCCTGCGAAACCCTGGCTCGGAGCCGGCCGGCTCGCCGAGCTCGGCCCACCAGACTTCGCCCTGGCTCACCACTCCGAGCGCTCCAGGACTCGCCGCGCCGCACGCCGCAAGGCTGGGTCGCGCTCCGGGCCGAGCTCTGCACAGACCTTGTCGAAGGACTCGGTGACCTCATCGGGCGAGTAGCGCGAGATGAACTCCGCGACGGCGCGTGCGTAGAGCTCGCTGCGCGACATCTTCAGCCGCTTGGCGAGCAGCTCCGCACCCTCGAAGACCTCGTCGGGAAGGGAGATGTCCGTCTTCATACCCAGGGTATGACCCGCTGGAGCGCAGCGGTCGACCCTCCCCTCGGCGCGCGGCGTGTCGGGCTTCGTCACCCGAGCCATCGCGCGCGAGATCGAGCGCGAGCCGCTCGGCGCCTACCTCGCGGAGCTCGATCGAGCGTTCGGGCCCGCCCCGACGGAAGCCCTCGCCGACGCGCGACGACCTCGGGCCAGAGCGCGTCGTCGATGGTGGCGTCAAGCACGCAGGGAACGCGGCTCGCGCTCGCCGGCTCAGAGCCAGAAGCCGATGCGCATGGCCGCGACGAGCCCGTGCAGCGTCGCCGCGCCGTGATGGCCCTGATAGCCGAGCGCGCCGCCGAGCGTGAGCCCACGCTCGAGGCGTTTGTCGAGCGCGAGCCCGGCGTCGAAGGCGAAGCCGTGACTCGCGTCGCCGAGCCCAGCGAGCAGCCCATAACCACCGTGCACGTAGATCGAAGGCTCGAGCGCGGCCGTGACACCCGCGCGCAGGCCCGCCGTGGCTCGGAGCTGGCCGAAGCTCGCGTCGCCCGGGTGTACCGAACCCGAGAGCACGAGCTCGGGCATGATCAAGAGCGGGTAGAGCTCGGCCGAGTAGCCCGCGCCCACGGCGAGCCCGGGGCCAGGGCGAGGATCGTCGGGGATCGCAAAATCGAGCCGAGGCTCGATGGAGACGACGGGCTCGGCGTGCGCGGCGCTCGCCCACGCAGAGAGAGACGCGGCCGCGAGCCCGGCGAAGAACGACCGCGCGCGCATCACTTCGCCGTCGGGTCGACCACGCGGCCGAGGAAGAGCACGCGGCCCTTCTGGGTGTCGCGCAGGTAGAAGAGGAAGGGCCGGTCGACCACGAAGGGCGTGGGCGGCGCGGGCATCGAGCGGGTGCCGATCACGACGCCGGTCGACGCCGCCGCCTCGGTGCCGACCTCGTCGATGGCGACGAAGGTCTTGTGGAAGACGTCGGTGACTTTCAATTCGCCCTTCTTCTGGATGCCCTCGAGCTCGGCCGCGTCAGTGAATGCCTTCTTCATGCCGAGCGCCTCGAGCATCGGGCGCACGGAGCCTCCCCAGCGCATCTCGAGCTTCGGCAGCGCGAGCTCGAGGCGCTGACTGCCCTCCGAGAGCGCCTTCGACCAGGCCTCGAAGCTCGTCGACGAGAGCCTCGCTTCGATCCCCGCGAGCCCGTCGACGGCCTTGGGCAGCACGATCACCATCGAGACCTCGCCCTTCGGCCCGTAGGGGATCGACACGAGGCGCGCGTCGCTCTCCTCGGCGTAGGCGAAGCCGCCCGTCTGGTGCATGAAGGGCACCTTCTTCGCGCCCGCCTTGGCCGCGAAGTCGCGCGGCGTGGTGAGCGCCTTGTCGAAGGGCGTCTGCCACTTGCCCTTGAAGTAGACGGCGTTGGTGACGACGAGTCGGGTGAGCGGTGTGATCGCACCCTGGGGCAGGAGCTCCGGGATGCGATCCTTCGTCTCCTTGGAGACCCAAGCGTTGATCGCCTTGCGTGAGGGCTCCTGCGCGCCCTGGAAGTCGACCGGCTCGAGCGGCGCGCCCCAGCCTCGACCGACGAGCCCGAGGAAACCCGGCTCGAGCTTGGTGGCTTTGTCACCCCAGAGGCGGTTCGCGACGCTCAGCTCCACCGCCGGGCTCGCGAGTCCGGCCCAGGCGTCGCGCTCGCTCTTCGCGGCGTCGGCGGTGGCGCTCGCGGGCTCGCTCAGCGAGAGCGCGCTCGCGATCTGCTTCGCGGTCTCGCCCTCGGCGCCCACGTAGACCATGCCGAGCGCGAGACGCAGGCTGGTCGGCGAGGTGAAGACGTTGCCCTGGTCCTTCGCGACGATCGCCCGGTGCATACGCGCCGCGAGCTGGTTCGAGCGCGCGACCTCGTCGAGCGGCGTGGGTTCGGGCGTGCTCGGCTCGGCAGGCACGGTGCCCGTCGCTACGGGCGCGCCGGTGGGCGCCGCGGCCTCGCTCGCCGCGGGCGCCTCGGGCAGCGGCGTGGGCGGCGTCGAGCCGTTGCAGCCGAGGGCGAAGGAGGAGAGCGCGGCGAGGGCCGGGAGCAGTGAGCGCATGCGCGCGGGCGTAGCACGTCTCGCTCCGGCGAGGCAGCGCGCGCCGTCGCCGAGCGAGCCCCCGCGTGGGTGGCGAGCGAGCTTGCCGCCCCGGGGGCCTCGGGCTTAGGAGCGCGAGCGTGAGCACGATCCTGAGGCTCGGGCCCTACGCGCGCGCGGGGCTGCCGAACGTCGCGAGGCACGTGCGCGTCTACGTGCCAAGCTGGGCGCCGGCGCGTGATCGCCCGGTGCTCTACCTCTTCGACGGGCAGAACGTCTTCGACGACGCCTCGAGCTACGCGGGAGGCTGGCACGCGCACGAGGAGGTCGAGCGCCTCAGCAGGCGCGTCGTGCCGCCGGTGATCGTCGGCATCGAGCACGGCGAGAAGCACCGCCTCGACGAGCTCTCGCCCTTCCCCTTCCAGGGCCACCGAGGGTCGCTCGACGCCTTGCTCGCTTGGATGCTGGGCTTCCTCCTGCCGGAGCTCAGCCAGCGTTTGTCGCTCACACGCGACCCCTCACGCATCGTGATCGGCGGATCCTCGATGGGCGGCCTCGCGTCGCTCTACGCCGCGCTCCGCCACCCGGAGGCCTTCGGCGGCGCGCTCTCGATGTCGCCCTCGCTCTTCGTCGGCAACCACGGCCTGCTCGCGTGGGTGAAGAGCCACAAGCTGCCGCGCCGCTCGCGCATCTACCTCGACGCGGGCGCTCGCGAGGCCGGCGGCAAGCTCCTGCGCTCCGCCGAGCAGCTCGCGGCGGCGCTCGGCGAAGCCGGCATCGAGGAGCTCGCCTTCCGCGCCGACCCGAAGGGCACGCACAGCGAGGCCTGCTGGCGCCGGCGCCTGCTCCCTGCGCTGCGCTTCCACTATGGTCACGCCAAGGGCGGCGGGCGCACCTCGCTCGCGCCTCCCTCGCTGAGGCCGCCTCCCGGCCGACAACCCTGAGAGCCCCACCATGGAACGACGCCTCGTCGAGCTCGAGATCCGCTACGCCCACCTCGAGAAGCTGCACCAGGAGCTGAGCGACGTGATGTACGAGCAACGCGTCACGATCGAGCGCCTCGAGGCGCGCGTGAAGGAGCTCGAGGAGCGCCTGCTCGGCCCCGACCCCGGCCTCGAGCGGCCTCCGCATTACTGAGCGCGCAGGCCAGCGCCTCTCAGCGCCGCGGCTTCGACTTGCCGAGCTTGGTCGTCGGCAAGGTCGCGCGCACCGGATCGGCGCAGCAGCGGAAGCCGGTCGAGTAGTCGTGGTACGCGGGCTCGTGCGCGAAGGTGACGAAGTCGCAGCCCGGGCCGTGCTCGCTCGTCGTGCTGTAGAAGCCGCCCATGAAGACGCCGTTGCCAACGCGCCAGGGCTGCTTGCGGCGCTCGACCGGCTCGGCCGCGAGGCGCTCGACGAAAGCGTCGTCGACGGTGTCGCTCACCCACTCGTGCAGGTTGCCGACCATGTCGTGAACGCCGAGCTCGGTCTTGCACTCGGGGTGCGCGCCGCTCAGCGCGAGGTAGCCGGGCGTCTTGGCGAGCTCGGGGCTGTTGAAGTGCTCCTCGTAGCGCATGCCGCCGCGCGGTTTGCCGAAGAGCTCGGTGAGCAGGTGCTTCTTGCCCGTATTGCAGACGCCGCGTTTGCCTTCGCCGCCGTAGGGCCAGCGCCCCCAGCCCTTGAATCGACAGCCTCGCTGCCACTCCTTCATCGAGCAGAGGCGTTTGCCGGCCGCGCGGCAGGCCGCCTGGGCCTCGACGCGGCTGATGTAACCCTGGGGCAGCACACCCGCCGCGCTGCGCGCGAGGTAGCGCTCGCCTTCGCGTGGGCGCTCCCAGGCGGGGTGCGCCACCTCGGCGCCGCCCTCGGGCGCGTGCACGAGGTGCGCCTCGTAGGTGTCGACGCAGCTCTGCGAGCCGATGAGCGTCGTGCCCTCCGGGCAGCTGCGCAGCCCCTGGCTCGCGCCCAGCGCCGCGCGCGCCGCGGGTGCGATCGCCGCGCCCTGCGTGGGCGCGGGACCGAGCACCGAGAGCGAAGCCGCGAAGGCGAGCGCGATCACGAGGCCACCAACGCTCAGCTCACGATTTCCGTTCCGATGCCCTGGTCGGTGAAGATCTCGAGCAGCGCGGCGTGCTCCATGCGCCCGTCGATGACGTGCACCTTCTTCACGCCTCCCTCGAGCGCCTCGAGCGCGCAGCGCACCTTCGGGATCATGCCGCCGGCGATCACGCCCTCGTCGACGAGGCGCTGCACACCCGCGCGGTCGAGCGACGACACGATCGCGCCGTCGGCCCCACGCACACCCTCGATGTCGGTCATCAAGACGAGCTTCTCGGCCTCGAGCGCCGCCGCGACCTTGCTCGCGACGAAGTCGGCGTTGATGTTGAGCGCGCGCCCCTCGGCGTCGACCGCGACCGGCGCGATGACCGGCACGAAGCCGCCCTTCATGAGCTGCTGCAGGATCGCCGTCTTCACCTCGGTGATCTCGCCGACGCGCCCCGGGTCGACCAGCGCGCCCTTCTTGGTCTTCATCTGGGCGACCTTCTTCGCCTGGAGGAAGGCGTCGTCTTTGCCGCTGAGGCCGACCGCGCGCCCGCCGTGGTTGCAGATGAGCGACACGATCTCCTGGTTCACGGCGCCGCCGAGCACCATCTCGACGACGTCCATGGTCTTGTCGTCGGTCACGCGCAGGCCGTCGATGCGCTCCGAGACCACGCCCATCGTCGCGAGCGTCTGATCGATCTGCGGGCCGCCGCCGTGCACCACGACCGGGTTCAGGCCGACGTACTTCATCAGGGCGATGTCGCGCGCGAAGCCGTCGCGCAGGCGAGGCTCGACCATCGCGTGTCCGCCGTACTTGATGACGAAGGTCGTGCCGTGGAAACGCCGGATGTAAGGCAGCGCCTCGTGGAGGACGTTGGCCTTGTCGATGAGCTCACGCATGTCGCTCGGGCGGATAGCAGAGCGCCGCGGGCGCGCCCAGTGCGCGGCGCGCGAGGCGCGTCGTGGTAGAGCGGGCCCGCGCCCATGATCGCCGCGCTCGTCATCGGCTTGCTCTTCGGCTTCTTCGGGTCGATCCCCGTCGCAGGGCCGATCTCTGCCGTCGTCTTGCACCGAGGCCTCACCGGGCGTGCGGCGAGCGGCGCGCTCGTGGGGCTCGGCTGCGCCGTCGCCGAGGGTGGTTATGCCTACCTCGCCTTCTGGGGCTTCTCGACCTACCTCGCCGACTACGCCTGGCTCGAGCCCGTCTCGCGCGCGCTCGCCGCCGGCATGCTGATCGCGCTCGGCGTGGTCTTCGTGCGCTACAGGAGCCCCCAGGGCACCGAAGAGAAGGACCACGCCGACACGGCCGCGAAGAGCCTCGCGCTCGGCTTCACGGTCACGCTGCTCAACCCCACCCTCATCGCCACCTGGAGCGGCGCCACCACCACGCTCTTCTCCACCGGCCTCGTCGTGATGGAGTCGCGCGTCGCGCCCGTGTTCGCGCTCGGCGCGGTGCTCGGCATCGCGGGTTGGTTCGCGGTGCTCTCGTGGCTCTTGCACCGACACAAGAGCCGCTTCCGCACCGAGACGCTCGACGCCTTCGTGCGCGGCGTGGGCGCGCTCTTGCTCGTGCTCGCGGCCTGGCTCGCGTGGCGAGCGGTGCAGGCTCTCGTCGGCTGAGGCCGGCGCGCGCGGGGGCGGCCCGCGGGCGCCTCACATCAGGATTCCATCGGCGTTCACGGTCGGGATCTTCGGCAGCTCCACGTCGCCGAGCTCCTCGCGCAGGTTGACCTCGATCATCGTCGAGAGCTGCGACAGCGGCAGGCCGTTCCAGTACATCGTGAAGGGGTCCTCGAGCACGCGCCCTGCCTCCCCGATGAGCTGGAAAGCGAGGCAGAGGAGCAGGTTGATGGGCACGATCACCCACCCGAGATCGGCCGCGAGCGCGAAGGGCAGGAGCACCGAGAAGAAGAGCACGAGCCTGTCGGCGATGAAGGAGTAGCCGCGCGGCATGGGTGTCTTCTTGATGCGCTCGCAGCCGCCTTGGACCGCGAGCAGCTCGGCGAGCGTCGTGTCGAGGGACTGCAACCTGTGGCCGTCGAGCTCGCCTCGCTCCGCCGCTCCGGCGAGCGCGCGTTGCTGCACGGCGACGAGCGCCTGCCCGAGGTTCGAGCGCGAGAGGAGCGCAAGCTCGCCGCCGATCGTGCGCGACAGCTCGGGGTCCTTCGCCGCGTCTTGCGTGCGCAGCGCGACGCGCAGCGCGTGCACGTAGGCGACGTGCCTCATCACGAGCTCGCGCTGCAGCCCGCTCGGCGCGCCGCCCTCACCGCGCGGCAGGTACGAGAGGACCTGGTTCGCGAAGTGCCGCGAGGCGTTCACCATGCGGCCCCAGAGCTGCCTGCCCTCCCACCAGCGCGCGTAGGCCTGGTTGGTGCGAAAGCTCACGAAGATGCCGATCGTCGAGCCGAGGATCGCGAGCGGCGCCATGGGCAGCTTCATCCAGTGCCAGCCCAGCGTCTGATGCACGAGCGGCGCCAGCGCACCGGTGAGCGCGTAGGAGAGGGTGTAGCGCCACTGCCAGAACAGGAGCCGCAGCACGCTCCCGCGGTTCGAGACCATCATCGCGCATGCGTCATCGGCCGCCGGCGATGCGGGCGCAACGGCGAAGGCCCGCGAGGCGGCTCAGTCGCCGAACACCTCGTCGAGCGAGGGGGCGTCGAGCACACGCTCGAGCCAGCGATCGAGCGCCGCGACATCGGTCGTCGCGCGCAGCCTCTGCTCGAGCGCGTCGTCCACCGCGAAGCCGCGCTTCCGCAAGAGGTGCACGAGCGCCTCGGCGTGCCCCTCCAGACGGCCTTCCAGACGGCCTTCCAGACGGCCTTCCAGACGGCCTTCCAGACGGCCTTCCTGGCGGCCTTCCTGTCGGCCCTCCAGCAAGCCCTGTAGGCGGCCCTCCTGCCGAACCTCCTCACGCAGCAGCTCGA
>CALKVW010000091.1 GCA_938004785.1 uncultured Polyangiaceae bacterium | reverse complement strand
CCTCGGCGCTCGAGCGCGCCGCCGACGACGCGACGGTGAGCGAGCTCGCCGACGAGCTCGGCCGCTGGTTGCCCGGCGCGCTCGCTCGCGACCGCGCGCGGAGCCACGCGCGGCTCGTCGCGGAGGCGGGCGGGGTCGCACCGGAGCGCGTGCTCGTGGCGCTCGAGGGTGCGCTGCTCGACCTCGGCGGGCGCGCGGCCGACGAGGGCGCCGCGGTCGAGGGCCGCGCCGCGGCGGGCTCGCCGGGCGTAGGCGAGCGCAAGAGGCCCACGGTCACGGGGCTGCCGCTGCTCTACCGAGGGCTCAGCGAGAGCGTGCGCGACAACCAGCTCACGAGCCTCGCGAGCGCGCTCGTGCTCGTATGGCTCACCATCTCCCTGCTGTTCCGGCGCGCTTCGTCCGGCTTGCTCGCCCTCGCGCCCACGCTCGTCACGATCGGCGTCATCTACGGCGTGATGGGCTGGATGCGCCTGCACCTCGACATCGGCACCTCGATGCTCGCGAGCCTCATCATCGGCGCGGGCGTCGACTACGGCATCCACGCGCTCGCGGCGCGCCGCGACGGCGACGGCGACGACGCGAGCGTCGCGCGCCGGAGCGGCGAAGCCACGGGCCCGGGCGTGGCGATCAACGCGCTCATGGTGGCCGCCGGCTTCTTCGTGCTCACGCTCGGCGAAGCGCGCCCCTTGCAGATCGTCGGCGGCCTCACCGCGGCCGCCATGGGCGTCTCGGCGCTCGCGACCTACCTCACGATCCCAGCGCTCGCGCGACGACGCGAGTATCGTCCCCAGAGCACACCATGAAGAGAACCCTCCAGAGCCTCGCGATCGCCCTCGGTCTCAGCTTCGTGTCCATCGCGCCGGCCCAGGCCGACGCCACCGGCGACGCCGCGCTCGCCAAGGTCGACGAGGCCACGAACCGCGCGAAGACGCAGTACCTCGAATACGAAGCGACGGTGAAAGCGGCCGAGAAGGCCGACCGCAAGGTGGAGCTCGCCGTCTGGCTCAAGGGCGACAAGCGCCTGAGCGAGTTCCTCGGCCCGGCCGACGTGAAGGGCACCAAGGTGCTCATCCTCTCGCCGACCCAGATGTACGTGTACCTACCGGCCTTCGGGAAGGTGCGCCGCATCGCGAGCCACACCACCGACCAGGGCTTCATGGGCATGCACTTCAGCCAAGACGAGCTCTCGATCACACGCTACGCGGCGCTCTACGAGGCGACGATCGCCAAGCAGGACGACAAGACGATCGACCTCGTGCTCACCGCGAAGAAAGACGCGAAGCCGCCCTATCCGAAGATCGAGCTCAAGGTCGAGAAGGCGCGCAACCTGCCGGTGGAAATGCGGTACTTCGGCGAGTCCGGCAAGCTCCTGAAGACGGAGACACGGGGCGCCTACACGTGCGAAAAGGACGTGTGCGCACCCAGCGAGCTCAGCATGACGGAACACGGGAAGGCCGGCGCGAAGACGCTGCTCAACCGCAGGAAGTGGAAGGTCAACGAGGCCTTGAGCGACGATCTCTTCTCGAAGCGCAACCTCGAGAAGTGAGCCTGCGCGCGCGGGGCGACGAGCGCTGCCGCGCTGCTCGCCCGCGCCGCGCCCTCGTCGCCGCGCTCGCGACCCTCGCCTGTTCGAGCGTCGCGAGCCGCGCCGAGGCCGACGAGTTCGCGTGGGACGCCTCCTTCCGCGTCGAGAGCGACGTGCGCTTCCGCCTCGAGACCCGCGCCGTGGGCGACGCCTACGCATCGCAGAGCGTGATCGCCGGCGTCGAGCGCAACCAGAACCTGCTCGGTGTGCGGCTCGAGGCCGGCATCGGCGACGTGAAGGCCGTCGCCCAGGTCGATGGCGTGATCTTCGGCTACCAGACCGAGATCGAGAACATCGGCCTCCTGACGCGCCCCGAGGAGACGCAGCCCTGGCGGCTCGACATCAACGAGCTCTACATCGACGTGCGCGAGTTCGTCTTCGACGGGCTCGACGTGCGCCTCGGGCAACAGATCGCGGCCTTCGGTGTGGGTGATCAGTTCAACCCCACGAACAACCTCAATCCCGACGATCTGCGCGACCCGCTCCTGTTCGGCAAGCTCGCCGGCAACTTCATGGCGCGCGCCGACTACTGGGTGACGGAGGACTTCCGCCTCACCGGCGTGCTGGTGCCGCTCTTCCGCCCTGCGATGCTGCCGCCGAGCGCCTCGCTCGGCCCCGCGGCGATCGACCGCCTCCCCTTCCTCGACGAGTCGGTGCGCTGGCGCGTGGCCTCCGAGCGCTACGCCGCCGAGAGCCCGCTCGCCAGGCACCCGACGCAGATCTCCGGCACACGCGTCGTGCTGCCCGATGCCTCCTTCGAGAACATGCAGGCGGCCTTCAGGCTCGCGGGCACGGTGGCCGAACAAGACGTCGCGCTCAGCTACTACGTCGGTCGACACGACTTCCCGGTGCCGATCGCGAACGCCACGCGCCAGGTGCCGGGCGCCTTCTGCGGCGCGCCGAGCTTCGGCCTGCTCTGCGCAGACGGGCGCCTGCTCACCGACGTGACGCTCGCCTACCCCCAGATGCACGTGTATGGGCTCAACACCTCGGGGGAGATCCCGCTCAGCTTCCTCGGGGATCTGCCGGGTCTGGGTTGGCGCTTGGAGGCCGCGCTCGTCGTGCCCAGGGAGCAGCGCATCTCGCTCACCAACGGCAACTTCGACCTCGGCCTGATCCAGATCCCCGAGGGCGAGTACGACTACGACGGCGACGGGCGGCCGGGCGGCGGCAAGCCCCCGCTCGTCGTGCGCGATCAGGCCTATCTCAAGTGGGTGCTCGGCCTCGACTACACCTTCGCGTCGAGCGTGTACGTCAACGCGCAGTGGGTGCACGGCCTGCCCGACGAATTCGGCGCCGGCGACTGGCTCATCGGCGACGACGTGGAGCTCAGGCGAGGCACCCTCGACGGCGACCGCACCGGCGCCGCGATCCGCTGTGCGCTTCCTCGCGACGGCACGACCTGCATCCGCGAGATGGTGCGCCCGAGGCAGGCCGACTACCTCGTGCTCGGCGTCGACCTGCGCTTCCTCGACGATCAGCTGCTCACGCGCGTCTTCACGATCCTCGATCTCTCCGGCTACGGCGAGAGCTACTACGACCCGGAGCTCGGCTACCGGCGCACCGACCACCACGCCTTCTTCACGCCCGAGGGCTTCAGCGCCGTGGTCTACCCCGAGGTCTCCTACAACTTCGGCAACGGGCTCGAGCTGAGCTCGGGAGCGCTCCTGCAGTTCGGAAAGAGCTACACGAAGTTCGGCGACCCGACGGCCGGCGGCTCGGTGGCCTTCGCACGCGCGCGCTTCTCGCTCTGAGGCGATCCCCCGCTCCGCCGAGAGCGGAAGCTACGCCGGACTTTTGGCCCTTTCCTGGCGGCGTGGTTCAGTGCGCTCGTGCGCTCCTCCACGATTTTGCGTTGGTCTCTCGCGGCCGTCTTCGCCGCCGTCCCGTGGCTCCTGCCCGCCCAGCCTGCGCTCGCCGCGCAGCGCGACGACGTGGCGGAGGCCGTCGACGACGCCGAGGTGCTCGAGCAAGCCGCTTCGACGGAGGCCGAGGAGGCCATCGACGAGGCGAAACCGAAGAAGTCACGCGCCGTGCGACACAAGGCCGGGCGCGTGTCGAAGAAGAGCGAAGCGAAGGCCAAGCCCAAGAGCGCGACGAAGCCCGGCAAGGGCTCGAAGGCCACGGGCAAGCTCGCCAAGGGCGAGAAGAAGGCCAAGCCGCAGAAGGCGAAGCCCGCAGGCAAGTCGCCCGAGGGCAAGCTCGCCAAGGGCGAGAAGAAGAAGGGCGCCTCCGAGGCCGCAGCGAAGCCCAAGAAGCTCGCCGCGAAGCCGAAGAAGGGTGTCGAGGCCGAGGGGCTGCGCGACCGCAGCGGCCAGAAGGACGAGAGCCTCGCCACGGCCGCCGCGCCGAAGAAGAAGGACAAGTCGGTGGCGCTCTCGAAGGCCGCGGGCAAGAGCAAGGCGAAGGCGGGCGCGCCCAAGCGCGCCAAGGACGAAGCGAAGCCCGCTCGGGCTCGCAAGCCGCTGCCGCGACGCAAGAAGCAGCTCGAGAGCTACGAAGAGCTCGGCAGCGAGTGAGCCCGAGGGGCCGAGGCCCCGAGCCGCACATCACGAACGAGAGGCCTGCTCCCCATGAGGGGCAGGCCTTCTCGCGTTGCAGGCCGAGCACCGGAGACTCGCTCTCGCCGAGCGGGCCTTCGCGCGTTCTCTGAAGCCCGCGTGCTCGTCGAGGAGCGGACGCGACGAAGCCCGCGTCCTCGTCGAGGAGCGGGCTTCGAGCTCGTCGTGTCGCGCGACTCGGGGTCGCCTCGCCGTCAGGAGGGCGCCCCGGCCTTCACTGCACGGCGTCGCAGAGCCAGCCGTGCCCCGAGACGAGCACCTCCTCGGGGGAGGCGCCGCCCTGGACCGAGGGGCCGGTCGCGTAGCCGTTCATGCCCGGCGAGAGCACGAAGCCGTGATCGCCGAAGACGTAGACGAGCGTGCGCGGCGGGAGCGAGTCGATGAGCTTCGCGAGCACGTCGGCGATCTCGGTCGCGATGCCGTCGAGGCGGCTGTCGTAGTCGCCGCCCGGCCCACGCAGCCGCGCCTCGACCAGCTCGAGCTTGTAGATCTCGCGGCTGCCGATCTTGTCGCGCCGGAGCGTCGAGACGTTGCGCCCGCGCGAGACGTCGGGCTCGACGCTCGAGGGCGGCGGGTCCTTCAGGCCCTCGGGCCCACGGTCGATGAGGTGTAGCTGCGTCGGCGTGCGCGTCGGCAGCGCCGACCAGAGCACGGTGCGATCGACGAGCGCGGCGCGCTTGCCGAGGCGGTCGGAGAGCTGCTTGGTGACGCGCTCGGCCAGCTCGAAGCTCATCGAGTCGACGAGCACGAGCTTGGTGCTGCGCGCGCTCGAGAGGCGGGCGACGCGGCTCGCGACCTCGGGTGCGTCGAAGACCATCGTCGGGCGCTTGCCGGTGACGCGCAGCGTGCTGAAGGCCTCGGTGTAGCTCTGCGCGAAGCTCTGTCGCCAGGCCTCGACCACACCACGCACGCCCTGGTCGGCCTCGCCGCGGGCGACGGCGCCGAGCAGCGGCAGGTAGCGATCGACGAACAGCTTCTCGATCGCGGCGACGGGGCGCGGGCCGCGCGCGGCGTCGAGCTCGACGGCGTAGGCGCGGTAGGTCGCGGCGTGCAGGAAGCGCTCGTGCGACAGCTCGGCGTCGTGCGCCTCGGCCGCGGCGGCGGGTGCTTCGAGCGGCGAGGCCTGGGCAACCTGCGCCCTCGGCGCTTCGATCGTGGACTCTGGCTCGAGCAGCTCGGGGAGCGCTTGCTCGAGCTCGAGCTCGGGCAAGGAGACCGGTCGAGGCGGGTCGATCGCGAGCGACTCGCCACGCAGCGCCTTCGCCATGCGCGCGCCGAGGTCCTCGAGCGGGCGCTCGGCGACGAGCGAGCGCGGAGGAGGATCGATGCGGTGGATCTCGCGATCGTCGTCCTCGTCCTCGAGCTCGTCGTGGGGCGCGGCTCGCAGCGCGAGCTCGCCGAGCACGGGCTCGGGCGGACGGAGCGTATCGCCGATGTGAGAAGCGACGGCCTCGCCGAGCTCGAGGCAGGGCTCGGCGGCGTCGACGAGGCGGCTCTTCTCCACCACCGCGGGCGCGTTCGGCGTCACCACGTAGGCGTGGCCGTCGCCGGCGGCGTCGACCCAGTCACCGAGGCGCATCGGCACCGACAGCTCGAGCGCTCGGTCGGCGTCGTCGAGCAAGACGACGACGCGCATGCCGCGCACGGCGCGGGCCGTCTGCACCCAAGCGACGAGCGCGCGGGCGTCGTCGTCCGAGAGCTGGCCACGCTCGTCGAGCAGGTGACGCAGGGGCGGCAGCGCGAGGCAGACGCCGCGCACAGGGAGCGCGCGGGCGCGCTGGAGCTGATCGGCGATGACGCGCTCGATGGCCGAGTCGCTCGAGACCGAAGGGGGCATCGCGCCACGCAGGGCGAGCGCGGCCTCGACCGACTCGTCGATGGCCAGGCCGAGCGCGCCGGGCACACGGACGGTGGGCTCCGCGAGCAGCGCCCGTGCGTTGCGTGCGTCGGCGATCGTGCGCGCGCGCGCCTCGGCGTCGGCGAAGCGCACGCTCGGAGGCAGCGGCTTGGGCGCGGGGGGCGAGACCGCGGGAGCGAGCTCGCGCGCGCGCTCCTGCGAGCGAGGCGGAGCCACCATGGGCGAGGTGAAGGAGCCCACTTGGAGCGTCATGATCGGCAGCGGTGCCAGAAGCAGAGCCGGTTGGCCCAATTTCCGGCGGAGGCGCGGGTCCGCCGGAGGCGCCCTCGGCGTGCGCCCGGCGCGCCCCTGCGCTCAACCCTTCGCGGGCCCGCGCCCGAGCTTCGCGATGAGCTCGGGCTTCTGCACCTTGCCCATGGCGTTGCGTGGGAGCGCGTCCAGAAACACCACTTCTTTCGGCACTTTGTAGGCCGCGAGGCGGGCCCGGACGTGAGCCCGGAGCGCCTCGGGCTCGGGCGCGAGGCCAGGCCTGGGCACCACCACGGCCACCACCCTGTCGCCCCAGGTCGGATCCGGCAGACCGATCACGGCCACCTCGGCGAGCTCGGGGTGCTCGCGCAGCACCTCCTCGATCTCGAGCGCGCTCAGCTTCTCGCCGCCGCTCTTCAAGATGTCGACGCTCGTGCGCCCGAGCAGCCGGATCGCGCCGCGCTCGTCGCGCACGCCGACGTCACCGGTGCGGAACCAGCCCTCGACGAAGGCCTCGCGGCTCGCGTCGTCGCGCCCGTGGTAACCCGAGAAGACGCTCGGGCCACGCACCCAGAGCTCTCCTGGTCCCTCGACGTCCACACCTCCGTCGTCGACGATGCGGAGCTCGACGCCGGGGAGCGGCCTCCCGACCGAGCCGAGCACACGCTCCTTCGCCTCGAGTGGGTTGGAGAGCGCCATGCCGATCTCGGTCATGCCGTAGCGCTCGAGCGGGATCGCCCCCGCCAAGGCCGACCACCTGCGCGCGAGCGACACCGGCAGCGCTGCGGATCCGCTCGTGACGAGGCGCAGGCCCGCGAGCTTCGCGGAGGCCGAGGCGCGCTCGGGCTCGGGCAGCGCCTCGACGCGCTCGGTGAGGCGCTCGAGCATCGTGGGCACGCTCATCCACACGCTCGCCTCGTGGAGCTCGGAGAGCACGCCGTCGGGCGAGAAGCGCTCGAGCAGCGTCACCGAGCAGGGTGCGCTCAAGGCCGTGAGCAGCGCGACGACGATGCCGTGCAGGTGATGGAGCGGCAGCGTGTGGAGCAGCACGTCGCTCTCCGTGAACGCCCAGGCCTCGCGCAAGGCCTCGGTCTGCGCGGCGAGCTGGGCCGAGCCGATCGGCACACCCTTGGGTTTGCCCGTGGTTCCGCTCGTGTAGAGCAGCAGGCGGCCTTCGGCCGAGCGCGCTCCGAGCCGCTCTTGCGCGCTCGCCGCCTGCTCGAGGGGCGCGAGCTCGAGGCTCAGGCGCGCGAGGCCGGGCGGGACGAGCGCCTCGAGCTCGCCGCCCGAGACCGCGAGTTCGGCGCCTGAGTCCGCCGCGAGGTACGCGACCTCGGGCGACGCGGCCATGCGACTCAGCGGCACGGCGACCCCACCCTCGGAGAGCACGGCGAGGAAGGCGCGCACCCAGTCGAGGCCGGAGGGCAGCGCGAGCAGCACGGCCCGACCACGGAGGTCTCCGTGCTCTGCGCGCCAGCGCTCACCCAGCGCGGCGGCCTCGGCGTAGAGCGCCGCGAGGCTGCGCTGCTCGCCGGGTGCGTCGATACGCCTCTCGACGAGCCGCACGCCGGGCGTGGAGGCGACGCTGCGCAGTCGTTCGAAGAGGGGAGACATCGAGCGCGCGATCCTACTACGCGCGAGCTTCTTGCATCGCAGGCTGGGGGCGAGGAGACTCGCCGCCGATGGCGCCTCTCCACGCACTGAAGCCGATCGTCCTCGGGGCCTTCCTGCTCGCCGGCTGCGGGCCCGACAAGCCCGAGGGCACCGCAGCGTCGAGCGCGACCGCGAGCGCGAGGCCTTCTGCGGAGCCCGTGCAAGCGCCCGCGCGCCCGAAGGAGCTCGGCGTGCAGACGGTCGACCCGATGGGTCTGCTCGTCGGCGGCGAGCGCATCAGGCTCGGCGAAGCGGGTGGGCCGGAGAAGCTCACGAAGGTCGTCTCGGAGATGAACCTGAGCGGCAAGACCGTCGAGGTCGTGGCGCTGAAGAAGGCCAAGGCGAGCGACGTGATGGCGCTCGTGAAGGCCTTCGGCGGCGCCGGCGTCGCCTCGGTGAAGCTGCGCGCCGACGGCCGCGAAGATCTGCCGCGAGAGCTCGAGCTCACGCCGCTCGCGCGCATCACGAACAAGCTGCCCCCGTGCACCGTCGTCACGATGGTGAACAAGGACCTCGCGACCGGTGTGTGGGCGATCGTGGGCGGCATCGGCAAGAAGCACACGAAGGGCTTCGCGGGCCCCGACCTCACCAACACCGGCGAGACCCTGAAGAAGGACCTCGAGAAGTGCGACTCGAAGGTGGCCTTCTTCGCGATCGACGAGTCGCTCGAGTGGGAGCTCGCGCACAACCTCGGCGGCGCCGTGCGCGTGGCCGACGCGACGAAGAAGATCGAGTCGCTCGTGCTGCTCGAAGAGTCGCCCGTCTCGGGCCGCCCGGTGAAGGGCCTGCCCTGAGCTGGTGGACCAGCGAAGGGCCGACGAGCAGACGCTCGGGGCCCTCGATGTAGCAACGAAGCAGTCGGCTACTTGCGCCCGCCGAAGGCGTAGCACTCGGCCACGTTGCCCTTCTTGCCCTTGCGCACGCAGTCGTTGAAGGCCTCGCGGGCCTCCTTCATCTTGCCGAGGTCCATGTAGGCCGCGCCGAGGTAGAGGTACATCGTCGCGTCGTCCGGATCGGCGGCGATCGCCGCGGATGCGGCTTCGATCGCGCCCTTCAGGTTGCCCGAGTTGATGGCGCGCGTCGCCTTGGCCTTGAGCGCCTTGAGCTCCTCGGCGCTGATCGCCGAGCTCGGCGCGCTCGCTTCGGCGGCCTTCTTCTCTTCCTCTGCCTTCTTCTCTTCTTCGGCCTTCTTGGCCTCCTCCGCCTTCTTCTCTTCCTCGGCCTTCTTCTCGGCCTCGGGATCGGCCGAAGACGCCGGCTCGGCGCTCGCGCTCGCCGCAGGCTCGGCCGTGGCGCTCGGCGCTGGCTCCACCGTCGTCGCAGCGGTGAGCGCCGGGGCGCTCGTGGCCGCGGACGGCGCGACCGCCGCCTCTGCCGTCGACGCCGGAGTCGCGACGCCGTCCAGCTTCGAGGACATGAGCATCGTCTTGACGATGCCGATCGTCGCCAGCGCGAGCGCACCGCCCACGACGTACATCGTGACGCGCTTCAGCTTCCGTCGTCGCTCCCGTTGCGCGGGCGTCTCCGCCACGTGAACGGCGTCGAGCTCGTGCTCGTGCTCGTGTGCGTCGTCGCCATGCGGGGGAGGCGGCGTGGAGAAGAACTCGTGCGCGTTCAGCTCGTCGTCGAGCACCGCGATGGTGATCTCGGGTGCGGGCTCGGAGAAGCGCTTGCCCGCTCGGTCGGACTTGTCTTTGCCCTTGCCGGACTTGCCTTGTTTGCCCAGCGGCAGCGATTGCGACGGTGCCTTCGCCGCCTCCGCGGCCTTCGCCGCCTCCGCGGCCTTCGCCGCCTCCGCGGCCTTCGCCGCCTCCGCGG
>CALKVW010000090.1 GCA_938004785.1 uncultured Polyangiaceae bacterium | reverse complement strand
CGAAGGGAGGCGAAACCTAATCTCTCAGGCCTCGCTTTGTCAAAGTCTTTTTTCTTCGACCCGCTTTTTTTTCTCGTTCGGCTCGGCTTCGGCTTTGGAGGCTGAAGACCTCGGAATGCTTGCGCATTCCGCCGGCTGCGCCGGAGCCGCTCTCGTGAAGCGGGCTGTGAACACTAGTCGCTTCGATTCCCTGGTCAAGGGCATTTTCTTCGGGAGCCTGAAGATTTTCCGTTCGAGCCTGATTTCTGCGGAATGCGTGGCTGAGCCACGGGTTCGCCGCTCACACAGGTGCGTGCGTCCGACCTGGGCCCAGCGGTTTGGCCGCTGACGTACTCCCGGCGAAGCGGCATCATTCGGGTCGTGGGAAGTCCGATGATGCTGGGGGTCCGAGCTGCTGCGGCGAGCGTCGCGCTGGGCGTGGCGCTGTTCGTAGGAGCTTCGAGCGTCGCGCTCGCGGAGAGCACGGCGGCCTGCGGCGAGCCCGGTCAGCCGCCGTGCCCTTTGCAGGGGTGGATGCGCAGCAACCTCGGAGCGCAGCTCGCGCGCCGGGACTTCGACGGTTTGGCCGCGGGCTTCGAGCGCCTCGCGGCCGCTCCACCGGGAGACGAGTACGCGTCGTGGTCGGAGCTCGCGCGCCAAGGGGCGGAGGCAGCACGCTCGAAGGAACTCGCGCGCGTCCGGAGCGCCTGCCGCGCCTGCCACGAAGAGCACCGCGCCAAGTATCGGAAGGACAAGCGGCGCGCACCGGCACCCCCCTGAGCGTCCAGCCCCTCCCGCCGAGCTCAGCGAGAGCGCTCGAGCGCACCCAGCTCACGCGCGTAAGGTCGGCCTTCGGTGCCGTCGGCGATCGGCCCGTCGACGAACCAGAGCGATCGTCCTTCCCGCAGCAGCGTGAGCTCGGCGCCGCTCTCGAGTCGCACGCGGAAAGCGCGCGGGGTCGCGGCCTGTTCGACGACCGCTCCGAGGACCTCCACGTCGAGCCACGGAGGGGACTCGAGGTCGAGCAGCGAGGCCGCCGCTCGGATCTTCGTGGGCCGGCGACGCCCGTCCAGCCTCACCTCTGCGCGGAACCAGTCGAGTGGTGCACGTGGCGCGAGCCCAGCTTCGATGAGGATCCGGTGCTCCACCTCGAGCAGGACGCGCTCGCTCAACACGAAGGTCGCGAGCGGGCGTGGAATGAGCACCAAGGAGTAGCTGTCGTCCAGCACGCGCACGACGTAGCCCTGCTTCCCCGTCGAGAGCCGAACCTCGCGTAGCTGTTCGAAGTGCGCGTTCTGCCGGAGCTCGCTCAGCATGAGCTGCATCGTCGCAGCCGCGACCCTGAGCTCGAAGGTGTCGACCTCACCGGCGAAGTCGACCGTCTCGCCCTCGAAGTCGACGATCGCTCCACCTCGCAGGTAGGGCATCGCGTCGAGCAGATCTTCGAGCAAGCCGGCGAAGGGGCTCGCGTCTCGATGATCGAGCGAGCGCGCCGAGCGCCTGCGGGCGTGCCTCTGGCTCGGTTGCGGGGAGCTCGTGCGCGAAGTCACCTGGAGATCGCCTGCTCGAGCAGCTTGTCGGCGCTGCGCTCGATCTCGATGGGGACCTCGGCGCGGAGCTGGGTGAGCAGCGCGGCGCGACGGGCTCGGATCCGTTCGTCCCAGACGTCGGCGGCGAGCAGACGTCGCCGCTCCTCGAGCGGTACGCGCACGGCGGGCAGCTTCTCGAGCAGCAAGACGACGTGCCACCCGAAGGCCGAGCGGAAAGGTCTGGAGAGCGAGCCGCGCGCCTCGAGGGAGGTCGCCTCGCGAACGAAGGCGGCGTCGAAGGGCTGTCGGCCCTCGGGCTGGACGGTCAGTCCGTCGGCCGCCACGGGCGGCAGCGGTTCGACGACGAGCTCGAAGCCGTCGGCGGGCGTGTCGCGTGCGAGCTCGAGGAAGCGCTGCTCGACGGGATCCGCTGGCCCTGCCGGAGTGCCAGAAGGGGTCTCGCGCGCGAGCTGCGCGGAGGGCGCGACGCGTCGCGCGACGGCCTCGGCGACGGCCTCGGCGGCGGCCCACTTGGAGGCCTCGGCCTCGGGTGGAACCCGCACGACGACATGCACCGTGCGGAAGCTCTCGGGACGATCGAGCGAGTAGTAGAGGCGCTCGGTCCACACCGCGAGCTCGGCGTCGGTCGGCGGGCCCTCGGCCCGCACCGAGGCCACGAGCTCGTCGAGGGCCGCTCGGGCGAGCGCCGTGCGCAGCTGGAAGCCCAGCCCCACGTCGAGCGCGCGGGCCTGGGCCTCGGCTGCGAAGAGGGCATCGGCGATGGCGAGTTTTCGCGCATCGCGCGGCGCGAGCGCCTGTGCGGCGGCGATCCTCTCCACGGTCGACGCGGCGATCCGCTGCTCTCCGACGCGCGCGACCACGCCCTCGTCGAGAGAGGCTCGCACGTCGGCGGGCTCGGTGGGCTCGTTGCTGGTGCAAGCTACGAGGAGACCCACGGCGGCTCCGAGGCGCGACCAGCTCATCCGGATCCGCTCCTGGGTCGCAGGATCTCCGTGGACGCACGGAGCGCCAGCGCGCCTACCGCGAGCAGATAGAGGGCGCGGAAGTCCTCCTGGTGACCCAGAGCGTAGAGGCCGAACCCGAAGGAGCTGGACGCCATCACCAGGAGCAGGATGGCGAGCGCGTCGACTGCGCGACTCATGGGCCGGGAGGATAGCGCCGCGTTCGAGTCACGTCAGCGCCGCACGACGATGGCGACGACGCCCAGCACGGCGACGAGGGCGAGCAACATGAGCGCCCGAGCCGCGCGCGGGCCGATCGCGCTCTGCGCCGAGCCGCGTTTGCCACGATCGATGGCGACGCTCGCCGCGACCGTGACCAGCGCGGTGGCCATGCCGACCGCCGCCGCGTGTCCGATCAGCGCGCGCGTGCCGTCGCGTAGCCACCACGCACCGCCGAGCAAGAGCAGGCCCGCCACGATGCCGATGCCCGCGATGGGCACGGCGAGTGGAGGGAGCGCGGCGCGCGCGCGCAGCAAGGCCCCTCCCGGCTCCGCCGAAGGAGCACCGAAGCGCCAGGGTTCACCCCACGAGAACGCGTAGACACCCCAGGCGACTGCGCCGATGCCGCCGCGCAGCGAGTCGAGCCTCGTGGGCTCGAGCGCCGCGCTGCCCGCCGTCCAGACGATGCCCGCGGCGACCAAGAAGCCCGAGATGCCCAGGTGCCGCCCGAGCCTGGGCCGCGTGGGGACGAGCAGCGGGCCGGCGAGCGCCGAGCCGAGCGCCAGGAAGGCGATGAGCTTCAGCGCGCCCGTTCCCGCCCTGGAGTAAGCCACCGGCAAGATCGTCACCAGCCAGGCGAAGCTCGCTGCGACGATGCGCTGCACGACGCCAGGCTCGGCGAGGCGGCGCCTCAGGTCGAGGCCCTCGACCGGAGGCTGCGCCTGGGTGCTCGGCGACGCGCGCTCGGGCTGGTCGCTCACCGCGCGCCACCGAGGGACGCGCCGCAGCGAGCACGAGAGCTGAGCGCGAGAGGCGACTTCATGGGTGCGACGAACGACGAGGGCTCATCGGTCGAACGCGCGTGCGCCCCTCAGCCCTTCGCGGCGTAGGCCTCGACGAGCTTCAGGAAGGTGAGCACGCCGTGACCGGTTCCGCCCTTGGGGTGCAGACCCTGAGCGCGGTGAAGGAGCGACGGACCAGCGACGTCCATGTGGACCCACTTGGTGGAGCCGACGAACTCGCGCAGGAAGAGCGCCGCCGTGATCGCGCCGCCCCAGCGATCGGCGGTGTGCTTGAGGTCCGCCCAGTCGCTCTTGAGGCCGTCGCGGAGCTCGTCGAGCAGGGGCAGCTGCCACATGGACTCGCCGGCGTCGCGCGCGGCGGCACGCACCTCGTCGGCGACGGCGTCGTCGTTGGCGAAGTAGGCGTTCGTGAAGGGTCCGAGGGCCACCACGCAGGCGCCGGTGAGCGTGGCGTTGTCGACCATCAGATCGGGCTCGAGAGACTTGCCGTAGGCGAGCACGTCGGCGAGCACGAGGCGGCCCTCGGCGTCGGTGTTGATGATCTCGACGGACTTGCCGTCGAGGGAGCCGAAGATGTCACCCGGGCGGTAGGCCGCACCGTCGGGCATGTTCTCGGCGGCGCCGATGAGGCCGTGGACCTCGACGTCGGGGCGCAGCACCGAGAGCGCGGCCATGAGCGCGATCACGTTGGCCGCACCTCCCATGTCGCCCTTCATGTCTTCCATCCCGGCGGCGGGTTTGATGCAGATGCCGCCGGTGTCGAAGGTGAGCCCCTTGCCCACGAAGACGAGGCGCTTCTTGGGCTTCTTGCCTTCCGGCGAGTAGACCAGGTGCACCATCTTGGGCTCGCGCGCGCTGCCCTGCCCCACCGCGACGAAGAGCTTCATGCCCTTCTTCGAGAGGGTGGCCTTGTCGAAGACGGTGCACTTGAGCCCGCGCTCCTTGGCCATGTCGACGCAGAACTTCGCGAGCGCCTCCGGGTAGAGCTCGTTCGGCGGTTCGTTGACGAGGTCGCGGGCGATGCAGATGGCCTCGCCGATCTGTCGGCCGACCTCGACCGCTTCGCGGGCCTCCTTGGAGGCGCGGCCCGTCGTGACGAGCGTGACCCGCTCGAGCGTCGCCTTGGGCAGGCGGTCGCCGGTGAGGTACTTGGTGAAGCGGTAGGCCCCGAGCACGACGCCTTCGGCGGCGGCGCGCTCCGCGCCGTGGGCCGTGTAGGGGACCTCGAGCACGAGGGAGGTCGCACGCGCGGCCAGCGCGGCGCGAGCAGCCTTGGCCGCCATGAGGCGGACCTGCGCTTCGGTGGGCTCACCCGTGCCCAGACCGACGAGCACGACGCTCGAGGGCTTGAGCGCGCCGTTGGTGCTGAGCTCGACCGTCTGATCTCGTTTGCCCGTGAACTCTTGACGCTTCAGCAGGCGCGACGCGGAGGGGCCGAGCGCCTTCGTGATCGTCGCGATCGGGCCGGCCTTGTGGGATGCACCTTCGGAGACGCCGATCACGGCGACGTCTGCGGGAAGGGTCAGGGCGTCGTGCGTCGAGAGCGAGATCTTGAGCGGCATGGTTCCTCTACGAGAGCCCCCGTATCCAGAGTGTGAGCGCGTCGAGAATGTAGGGAGACTTGCCTCGGCGACCAGCGAGCCGGGTTCGGCCGCCCGAGGGCCGCGCATCTAATCACGGTGGCGCGCTCGATGCCACCAGCCAGCCCGCCGGCAGAGAGCGAGCGGCGGCACGCGAGTCTCCGGGACGGAGCGCGCGCCGCCGCCGGCTTGGTCTCAGGGCGCGTCGCGGTAGATCTTCATCACGTTGGCGAGCAGCTCGAGCGCCTCGGCCCGGGGGCGCTGGAAGGCGTTGCGGCCCATGATCGAGCCGAAGCCACCGCCCTCGGCGATCTGCTTGACCTCGTCGAGCACGGCGTCGACACCCTTCGCTTCGCCGCCCGAGAAGATGACGATGCGCCGGCCGCCGAAGGTGTTCTGCACGACGTGGCGCACGCGCGCCGCGAGCGTGCCGAGCTCCACGGGGTGCTTCTCGTAGACCTTCTTCGTCTCCTCGAGCTCGATGTGGGCGGTCGGAGGCTTGACCTTGACGATGTGCGCGCCGAGCTGGGCGGCGACGTGGGCGGCATAGCTGCAGACGTCGACGGCGGTCTCGCCGGCCTTCGACAGCCCCGCGCCACGCGGGTAGCTCCACACGATGACCGCGAGGCCCTTGCGCTTCGCTTCGATCGTCATCTCGCGCAGGTCTTCGTACATGCGGTTGCGCTGACCCGAGCCGGGGTAGATCGTGTAGCCGATGCCGACGCAGCCGAGGCGCAGGGCGTCCTCGACCGAGCTCGTGATCGCGGAGCAGGGCTGGTCGATCTTGGCGAGCGTGTCGCTGTTGTTGACCTTGAGGATGAGCGGCACCTGACCGGCGAAGCGGCCGGCGGAGATCTCGAGCGCGCCGAGCGGCGCGGCGTAGGCGCAGCAGCCCGAGTCGAGCGCGAGGCGGGCGTGGTAGTCGGGGTCGTTGCCGTCGGTCTGCGGGCCGAAGGAGCGGATGGGACCGTGCTCGAAGCCCTGATCGACCGGCAGGATCACCATCTTGCCGGTGCCCGCGAGCGCCCCCGTCGACAGCAGACGGTAGAGGTTCGTCAGGGTGCCCGGGTTGTCGGACGGATACCAGGACAGGATCTCTCGGACTCGGTCGGTGACGGCCATGGCGCTCTCCGCTTGTCGTTGGGCTGGTCGATGCGACGAAGGGTGGGCCCTCGAGGCGCCCCCTCGCGTCGCGGCGGGAGCCTAGCCGAAACCACCGGAGGTCGGATGGGGCTTTTCCGCCGTCCGGCTGGTTCGTGATATCGATCGCGCATGGTCGACTCGATCCTGCCCTCGGCGTCGCGCTTCGGCATGACCCTCGAGACCTTCATCATGGAGGGCATGCTGGGAGCGCCCGAGGCGACCGGCGCCTTCACCTCGCTGCTCAACCAGATCGGCTTCGCGGCGAAGCTCGTGACGAGCAAGGTCCGGCGCGCCGGGCTCGCCGACGTGCTCGGCTACACCGGCGACGTGAACGTGCAGGGCGAGCGCGTCATGAAGCTCGACGAGGAGGCGAACGAGACCCTGCTGGCGACGCTCTCGCGCCGCGGCCACTGCGCGGCGGTCGCGAGCGAGGAGCTCACCGACATCGCGGTGTTCCCGAAGTCGAAGCGAGGCCGCTACGTCGTGATGTTCGACCCGCTCGACGGCTCGTCGAACATCGACGTGAACATCTCGATCGGCACGATCTTCGCGGTCCTCAAGCGTGGCGACCACGCGCAGGAGGTCGGCCCGAAGGACTTCTTCCGGCCCGGGCGCGAGCTCGCGGCGGCGGGCTACGTCATCTACGGCTCGTCCACGATGCTGGTGCTCTCGACGGGCAAGGAGCGCGGCGTTCACGGCTTCACCTACGACCCGTCGGTCGGCGAGTTCTTCCTCAGCCACGAGAACATCCGCACGCCGAAGCGAGGCAACACCTACTCGATCAACGAGGGCAACCACGCCCGCTGGACCGAGCCGGTGAAGCGCTGGAACGCGTGGATCAAGGAGGAGGCGCCCGCAGAGTCGCGCCCCTACGGCGCGCGTTACGTCGGCACGCTCGTGGCCGACGCGCACCGCACGCTCTTGCGCGGCGGCATCTTCGCCTACCCCGCCGACACGAAGAGCCCGAAGGGCAAGCTGCGCCTGCTCTACGAGGCAAACCCCTTCGCCTTCTTGTTCGAGGCCGCCGGGGGAGCCGCCACCGACGGTGTCGAGCGCATCCTCGACATCCAGCCCACGGACCTGCACCAGCGCACCGGGCTGGTCATCGGCTCGAGCGACGACGTCGCGGACTTCGCGAGCTTCGCGCGCGGAGAGCGCTGAAGGAGCGCGCCTCGACGGCGCCGGGCCGCGAGAGAGCCAGCTACACGCCCTGCGCGTCGCGGCCCCAGATCACCTTGTGCAGCTGGACCTGCACACGCACCGGCAGCGCGTCGGCGAGCACCCAGTCGACCAAGTCCTTCGGATCGAGGGCGCCCCACACCGGTGAAGCGAGCAGGGTGGCGCCGAGGCGCGCGAGCCCTCGCTCGTCGATGGTGCTGCGCATCCACTCGTAGTCGGTGCGATCGCGCAGCACGAACTTGAGCTCGTCCGTCGCGCGGATGTGCTCGAGGTTCGACCAGCGGTTGCGGTGCGACTCGCCCGAGCCGGGCGCTTTGAGGTCCATGATCTTGTGGACGCGGGGATCGACGCGCGAGACGTCGGCCTCGCCGCTCGTCTCGACGAGCGTCGTCTTCCCTGCGTCGCAGAGCTCGCGCATCAGCGGGATCGCGCCGGGCTGCAGGAGCGGCTCGCCCCCGGTGAGCTCGACGAGCGGCGTCCCGAGGGCGAGCGCCTGCTCGAGCACCTCGGCGCGGGGCATGCGCTTGCCTCCGTAGAAGGCCTGCTCGGTGTCGCACCAGCTGCACCGGAGGTTGCAGCCCGTGAGCCGCACGAAGGTGCAAGGTACACCGACGAACGAGGACTCGCCCTGGATGCTCCGGTAGATCTCGTGGACGACGAGCGAGTCCTCTTTCACGGTCCGCCCGGGTCTAGCACACGGTGGGGAGCGCCGGGCCAGCGGTTTGGCCCGGCTGGGGGCGGCGTGCTAGGGCCTCGGCGTGGTGGAGCGCAGCGGACGCAGGAGCTTCGTAGGCGCGCTGGGGCTCACGGCTCTGCTCGCGCCGCTGGGGCGCGAAGCCTGGGCGGGCGAGCGCGAGACGGCCTCGTCGCGCGGCGTGCGAGCCGTCGAAGAGAGCGCGCTCGGCACGACCTTCGAGCTGCGCCTCGAGCACGCACCCTACCCCTGCGCCTGGGGCAAGTACGACGACCCCACCGTCTACGCCTTCGTGCCCCGGCACCTGCGCCTCTCGAAGGGAGGTCGGCTCGACGTGGTGGTCCACTTCCATGGGCACAACGGACGCGCCAAGCGCGCGCTCGAGACGCACAAGCTCCGCGAGCAGCTGCGAGAGAGCCGCCAGAACGCCATCCTCGTCGTGCCACAGGGCCCGGTCGACGCCGCCGACGGCGACTTCGGCAAGCTCATGCGGCCGCGTGGGCTCTCGAGGATGCTCGAAGAGCTGCGCCGGAACCTGTCCGCGGCGTCGGCGAGCAAGGTGCTCGGCAAGGCTTCGCTGGCGGGATCGAAGAGCCTGGGGCGCGTCGTGCTCTCGGCCCACTCGGGAGGCTATCGAGCCGCCGCCTACTGCGCGAACGCGGGTGGCGTCGACGTGCGCGAGGTCTTCCTCTTCGACGCGCTCTACGGGGAGGTCGAGAGCTTCGAAGCCTTCGTGCTCGCGAACCCCACGAAACGGAAGCTCGTCTCCTACCACGTGGGAGGCCGACCGAGAGAGCTCAGCCGCAAGCTCGCCGAGCGCCTCACCGCGCGCGGCGTGCGCGTGGTCGAGGAGAAGCACGGCAAGCGCGTCACGCGGGCGGAGCTCACCCGTGGTCGGGCCGTCTTCCTCGAGGGGCTCGCGACGCACGGCACGGCGACCTTCGAGGAGCACGCGCTGCGCGACTGCCTCTTCGGTTCGTGTCTGGTGGGTCGCGGCAGCGAGGCGTGGTTCGAGCACAAACACGATCCGCGCTCGAGCTGAGGCGAAGCGCCGCCCGGTGTGAGGGGGCCGCCAGCCGAGTGCGCGCCGCGCGCCGATCAGTCGCGCGAGAGCTCGACGTGACCCGAGTGGATCGCGTGCACTCCGTCGGGCGCCTCGACGAGCAGGCGCCCGAGGTCGTCGATGCCGGAGGCGAGCCCCTCGACGGCCTCGACCCGCACGCGCCGCCCGCGCAGCGCATCGAGCGCGCGCAGGTGCACGAGCCACGCGGAGATGCCGCGCTCCACGAACGAGGCCTCCGCCCGGAGCACGGCGGCTACCAGCTCCACGGCGAGCTCGTTGCGATCGACGTCGACGCCGGCCTGCGCGAGCGAGGTGGCGATCGCGTCGAGCTCGGGCGGGAACAGACGCGTGGCGACGTTGACGCCGACGCCCACGACCACGCTCGCGAGGCGTTCGCCGCGGATCTGCCCCTCGACGAGGATGCCCGCGAGCTTCTTGCCGTCGAGCCAGAGATCGTTGGGCCACTTGATCGAGACGCGGCCGGGCGCGAGCCGCTCGAGCACACCGGCGAGCTCGGCGCCGACGGCGAGCGTGAGCGGCGCGATCTCGGCGGGCTCCACGTGGGGCTGGAGCAACACCGAGGCGTAGAGGTTCTCGCCGGGTGGAGAGTGCCAGCGGGCCCCGGAGCGCCCGCGCCCCGCGGTCTGCGTCTCCGCGAAGAAGGCCGCCGGCGCGGGGGTGCCGAGCTGCGCGGCGCGGCGCGCGTCGTCGTTCGTCGAGCCGGTCGTGTGCGCGACGCGCACCTCGACCGCAAGGCCGCGCGCGCCGAGCTCGCGGTGGATCCGCGCGGCGTCGAGCGCCGCGCGCGCTGGACTCGAGGCCGGGGGCACCACGCCGTTCAGGTGGAGGGCTCGAAGTCGAGCGAGATGTCGGCGGCGGGCGCCGAGTGCGTGAGCGCGCCGATGCTGATGACGTCGACCCCGGCGGCCGAGAGCGCCGCGATGCGCTCGAGCGTGATGCCGCCCGAGGCCTCGAGCAGCGGGCGCGGCTTGCGATCCTTCACACGCGCGACGGCCTCACGCACCCGGGCGTCTTCGAAATTGTCGAGCAATACGATGTCGGCGCCGGCCTGCACGGCCTCGTCGAGCCCCTCGAGCGTGTCGACCTCGATCTCGATGCGCGAGGTGTGCGGGGCGCGCGCCCGCGCTCGCTCGATGGCGGCGGTGATGCTGCCGACCGCGACGATGTGGTTGTCCTTGATGAGCACGGCGCTGCCGAGCTGATCGCGGTGGTTGTGCGCCCCGCCGGTGCGCACCGCGTAGCGCTCGAGCAGGCGAAGGCCTGGGGTCGTCTTCCTGGTGTCGGCGATGCGCGTGACCGCGCCGGGGGTGATGGCGTCGACGCAGCGGCGCGCGAGCGTCGCGGTGCCGCTCATGCGCTGGACGAAGTTGAGCGCAGTGCGCTCGGCGACGAGCAGGCTGCGCGCCGAGCCGCTCACGGCCCAGAGGGGCTCGCGGTCGCCGGCCTTCGCGCCCTCGGGCACGAGCGCCTCGACCTTCACGGTCGGGTCGACGAGCTCGAACACACGGCGGAACACGTCGTAGCCACAGACGACGAGCGGGCTCTTGGCGAGCGCCACCGCGGTCGCCGTGGCCTCCTCCGGGATGCAGGACTCGACGGTGAGATCGCCGCCTGCGAGGTCTTCTTCGAGGGCGCGACGCACGATCGGGTCGACGAGCGGGAGCGGGAGCATGGGGGTCTTCCTAGCCCTGCCTCCGCACGATTCCAACCTCGGCCGGGTCGCTCGGCCGGGGGCCTGCGGTGAGCAAACAGCGAGCGCCTCGCGCCGAGGGCTCGTTCGTTCCGCGCGCCGGGCGCCTTTGACCCGGCCGTACAGGCAGACTAGGCCGATCGATCATGACTCGCGCCCGCATCCTAGGCATCGGATCCTACGTCCCCGACCGTGTCGTGAAGAACGAGGAGATCCCGTTCCTGAACGACAAACACGTCCGCCTCGCCGAGAAGCAGACGGAGACGAACGACGAGTGGATCCGCACGCGCACGGGCATCGAGGAGCGCCGCTACGTGCCCAACGACGGGCAGACCGCGTGCAGTGATCTCGCGCTCGAGGCCTCCAAGCGCGCGATCGCCGACGCCGGACTCGAGCCGAAGGACATCGACTGCATCATCCTGTCGACGCTCTCGCCCGACATCCACTTCCCCGGCACGGCGGTCTTCCTCCAGTCGAAGCTCGGGATCGACGGCGAGCACGGCTGCGCCTGCTTCGACATCCGCCAGCAGTGCTCGGGCTTCCTCTACGCGATGCAGATGGCCGACGCCTTCGTGCGCGGCGGCGTCTACAAGCGCGTGCTGATCGTCGGCGCCGAGCTGCACAGCCACTCGCTCGACTACACGACGCGTGGCCGCGACGTGATGGTGCTCTTCGGTGACGGCGCGGGCGCGGCGGTCATCGGGCCCGAGGAGAGCGACGATCCGCGCTCGGGCATCCTCTACACGAAGCTCGGCGCGGACGGCTCCGGCGCGTGGGACCTCTACCTCAAGGTCTTCGAGATCAAGAAGCTGCCCTTCGTCGACTACGACGCGAGAAACCGCGACGAGAACCAGACGATGTACCCGCAGATGAACGGCAAGCGCGTCTTCCTCAACGCCGTGCGCGCCATGTGTCTGAGCACGAAGGAGGCCATGGAGAAGACGGGCCTCTCGTGGGCCGACGTCGACTGGTTCGTGCCGCACCAGGCGAACCTGCGCATCAACGAGGCCGTGGTGCAGTACGCGGAGATCCCGCCCGAGAAGGCGCTCAATTCGATCCAGTGGTACGGAAACACGACCGCTGCGACGATCCCGCTCACGATCGATCACTACCGGAAGGCCGGAAAGGTGAAGAAGGGCGACCTCGTCGTCTCGAGCGCGTTCGGCGCCGGCTTCACCTGGGGCGCGGCGATCTTCCGCGTCTGAGCGCGCTCCACCGCCGAGCGCGCACTTCTTCGGCGGTCGAGGAACGCGGATCTGCTCGAGAATCTGGCCGGCGCGCCCAGCTCCGGCCAGGCTCCAGGGTTGCTTTGGGCTGGCCCGCGCGGCCCGAGTCTGGAACATTCGAGGGGCGACGCGGCGGGCCCCTCGTTCGGGGTCGGTGGTCGGCCAGGGCCGGTCGGTGACGATTCCTTCACACGATCGCGCCCCTCGCCCGTCTACCGGGACGTGCGGCTCTTCCAACGTGCCCTCACTCCCACGGGAGCTCCGTCCGAGAGCTCCGACGCTTCGTTCCGCCCCGCTCCTCCCCCGAAGCCGATGACCATGACGCGTCCCCAGGTCGGGCAGCTCATCAACAACAAGTACCGGCTGGTCCGCGTGATCGGCGACGGCGGGATGGGCAGCGTCTACGAGGCGCAGCACGAGGTCCTCGGCAGCAAGGTCGCGCTCAAGTTCCTCCACCCGGAGCTCGCGAAGAGGCAGGGCCTCGTGCAGCGCTTCCTCCAGGAAGCGCGCGTCTCCGCGAAGATCCAGAGCATGCACGTCGTGCGCGTGAGCGACGTCGAGCAGACGCCGGAGGGCCTGCCCTTCATCGTGATGGAGCTGCTCTCGGGCCAGAGCCTGCAGTCGCTCTACGAGGAGCTCTACCGCAACGGCAAGCGCCTCTCGTACCAAGACGCGCTCGACTACGCGGTGCAGATGCTCGACGGGCTCGAGGCCGCACACGAAGAGGGCGTCGTGCACCGCGATCTGAAGCCCGACAACGTGATGATCACGAAGGGCAAGCGCGGCGAGGCGCTCGTGAAGCTGCTCGACTTCGGCATCGCGAAGCTGAAGATCAACGGTGAGCTCTACAAGGGTCTCACGCGGCCCGGCGTGCTCATGGGCACGCCCGAGTACATGGCGCCGGAGCAGGTCTTCTCGGCCGACGCGGTCGACGGCCGGGCAGACATCTTCTCCTGCGGCGTGATGATCTTCGAGATGCTCGCCGGGCGGCGGCCCGTGGGCGGCGACGAGCCGCACCAGATCGCTGCGCAGTACATCGGGGGCAACGTCGCGAAGCTCTCCGAGCTCGCGCCCCACGTGCCGGCCGAGCTCGCGGCGGCGGTGCACCGCGCGATGGCGCCCGAGCCGAAGGATCGCTTCGCCGACGTGCAGACGCTCCGTGCGGTGATCGAGCCGTACGCGCGCGCGGCTCGCTCCGGCGCGGGTACGACCCCCGCGGGAGCCTCGCCCGCTCCGATCGGCGCGGCGAGCCCGGTGGCGGCGCAGAGCCCGGCGCCCGCGCTCGACTCGGTCGCCGACCGCAGGAGCGTGCCGAAGACGCTCCCGCCGATCGACGACGCGACCTCCCCGCACGCGAGCGTCGCTTCGCCGGCCGAGGGCTTCGACGGAGGCGCGACCGAGAAGGTGTCGGACCCCTACCGAGGGACCGACCCGGCGCGCAGCTCCGCCACCTCGATGAGCGGCCCGATCGACGCGAGCTTCGGGCCGACGCAGGAGGCCGCTCCGTTCTTCCCCGGTGCGACCGAGGCTTACCAGCCGCTCGACGCAGGGGCCGCACCGGCGAGGCCGGGAGGCACCGCCGTGGGCGCGGCGGTCGCGCTCCCGGAGACGGCGGGCTACGCGCCGGTCGGAGGGGCGGACCCGAGAGGCGCCGCGATGATGGGCGGCGCTGGATACGCGGCGCCTTCGTACATGGCCGGCGCGGCTCCCGCACCGGCGAAGCCTCCGGCCAAGAAGGGCATGGGCCTGGGCGGCATCCTGCTCGCGGGCTTGCTCGTGGCGGGTCTCGCGGTGGGTGGGCTCTTCGCCTACGATCAGATGTCTCGGAGCAGCGGCGGCGGTGGCAAGGACCGAGACGAGGAGCCCGTGCCGCTGCCGACGCCGAAGCCCGTCGCCGAGGTCGCTCCCACCGAGACGGTCGAGACACCTCCCGTGTTGCCGACGCCCATCAGCACGCCCGAGCCGCAGCCGCAGCCCACGGTCGCGCAGCCGAGGCCGCAGCCCACGTCGACCCAGCCGAGGCCGCAGCCGACCACGACGACGACGGTACCGCCGCTCGTGATCCCGAGCACGCTGCCCACCTTCGAGCTGCCGCCGGGCATCCCGGGTTGGCCGCCTGCGTCGCCTCAGCCCACGACGACGACGCCGGCGCCCCAACCGACCACGACGAGCCCCGGTCGGCCGAGGATCCCGCCGCTCGGTGGAAGGCTGCCGATCCCGACGAGGCCCGAGGCGACCGCGCAGGTGCCGGCGCCGACCACGACCGCGGCGCCCGCGCCCACCACCGCGCCCCCCCAGAGGCGTCCGTCGATCGACCTCGGCAAGACCGCTCAACGGATCCCCGGCCGGATCCCGCGCACCCCCTCGAGCGGCACCGCGGTGCCTCGAGACGCGAGCCCGCCTCCGAGCGGCAGCGTCACCGCGCGAGAGCCCGCCCCGACGCCGAGCGCGAGCGCTTCGGCCGCGCCGGTGCGTCGTCCGATCCGGGCCGGCGAGTACCGCTGAGCGCCGCACCGAGGGACATCGCCCCGTCGAGGGAGACCCAGCCTCCGCGCGGAGGGCGCGACGCAGAAAGTGCACTCATGGGCTGCGCGCCCGTGGGTCAGCGCGTATCCTCAGCGGCGATGTCCGACGGTCACAATGGGCCGCCCCCCGGCTGGCCTGCCGCACCCGTGCCCGACCCTGCTCCGGCGGGAGCCTTCGGCCCCGGCCATACGATGGTGGGCGAGGTGAGCTTCACGCCTTCGTTCCCAGAGATGGCAGCGACCGCTCCTGGCGGCTCGACGATGGTCGATGCGGGAGACCCGGCAGCGCCGCCAGGCTTCGTCGGAGGGGGCTCGGGCACGCAGCCAGGAACGATGCCCGCGCCCATCGGCGTGTACGGCGCGCCGGGTCTGGGGGCCGCGCCGATGTACGCCGCCGCTCCGGTGCAGCCCGCCCCGTTCATGCAAGCCGCGCCGAGTCCGGTGCGCCCAGCGCCGAGCAAGGGTCCGATCGTGCTCGGCGTGGGCGCGATCGTCGTCGCCGTGCTCGGCGCGATCGGCGTGGTCGTCGTTCGACATCGCGCGGCTCAGTCGATCGAGGACGAACCCGTCGCGGTCGTCGATCTCCCCAAGCCCGACGCCAAGAAGGACGCCGAAGGCGACGCGAGCGAGGCCGCCGCCGCGCCCGCGCCGACCGTGGAGGCTCCTGCGGAGCCAGAGCCCACCGAGCCCGAGCCCGAAGCCACGGCGCAGCCCACGCAGGCGCCCACGCCGACGACGCCGCCCAAGCCCACGACCGCGCCCAAGCCCACGACCGCGCCCAAGCCCACGGCCGCACCCAAGCCCACGACGGCGCCCACACCGACGACGACCACCACCGCGGCGCCCAAGCCGACGGGCACCTCGGGGCACCGCCCCATCCCGATCATCCGCCCCAAGCCGACCAGCACCTCGACTGCGCCGGCGCCGACGAGCACCGGAACGAGCACCGGGCGACGGCCGATCCCGATCATCCGCCCCTGACCATGCGCTCGAAGACCGAGCCCGGCGAGCTGCTCCGCGTCGTCGACGCGCCGGACGGAACGATCGAAGAAGCCGCGTTGATCATCGCGCGCGACGCGCACCCGTCGCTGTCGCTGCCTGCGCAGCTCGCGCGGCTCGACGAGCTCGCGACGCCGATCAGCGACGCGCTGCGCCTCGCGCGCCCCAAGGCCCAGGCGGCGATCCTCGGCGACGCGCTCTACGGCGAGGGGCGGCTGCAGGGCAACCGCGCCGACTACCACGACCCTCGCAACAGCTATCTGGACGAGGTCTTGACCCGTGGCCTGGGCATCCCGATCTCGCTCGCGGTGGTGCTGCTCGCCGTCTGCCGTCGCGCGGACGTCGAGGCTCAGGGGATCGGCTTCCCGGGCCATTTCCTCGTCCGGCTCGGTGGCTCGGGGGGCGCCTACGTCGATCCCTTCGATCAGGCGCGCGTGCTCGATCGCACGGCGATCGCGCACCTGGCGCGCAAGCACCTCGGCGACGACGCGAAGCTCAGAGCGGAGCACCTCGAGCCGGCGAGCAAGCGCACGATGACGATCCGGATCCTCGCCAACCTGCGGGCGATCCACCGCTTGCGTGGGCACCACCCGGGTGTGCTCGTGGTCTGCGATCGGCTCGTCGAGCTCGACGCCGGGCCGGGTGCGGTGCGCGACCGCGGGCTCGCTGCGCTCTCGCTCGGTGCCGTCGCCGCGGCGCGCAGCGACCTGGAGCGTTACCTCGGCGAGGTCCCCGACGCGCCCGATCGCACCAGCGTGGAGAGCGCGCTCTCGCGGGCCCGCAAGAAGAGCAGCTGGAACTGAGCTCGTGGCGCGCGGCGGTCGCGCCGCGCCTCAGGGCCGCTTCTTCGTGCGCCGTCGCGCGGGCTCCTCGAGCGTGGAGACGCGTTCCGGCGCGAGCTCGCGCAGCACGCGGCCGGTGGCCGTGTCGAGGCGCGCGAGCTCGGCGGGTGTGCCCTGGGCGACGAGCCGACCGCCCGCCTCTCCGGCCTCGGGACCGAGCTCGAGCAGCCAGTCGGCGGCCGCGATCACGCCCGGGTGGTGCTCGATCACGAGCAGGGTGTCGCCGCGCGCGACGAGCCGCTCGAAGACGCCGACGAGCCGCTCGACGTCGGACCAGTGCAGGCCCGTCGTCGGCTCGTCGAGCACGTAGAGCGTGGGTTTGGTGCGCGTCTCGGTGCTGAGCTCGCTCGCGAGCTTGAGGCGCTGGGCTTCGCCGCCCGAGAGCGTGTGCGAGCCCTGACCGATCTTGAGGTAGCCGACGCCGAGCTCGACCATCGTATCGAGGCGCGCGTGGATCTTCGGGTGCGCGCGGAAGAGGCCACGCGCCTCCTCGGCGGAGAGGTCGAGCAGCTCACCGACGTCGAGCCCCTGGTACTTCACGGCGAGCGTCTCGGGCTCGAAGCGAGCGCCTCTGCAGGCCTCGCAGGGCACGGTGACGTCCGGCAAGAAGGACATCTCGTGCGAGACCACGCCCTGACCGTCGCAGGCCGGGCAGCGCCCGCCGGTGGCGGTGTTGAACGAGAAGCGCGCCGGGCCGAAGCCGCGGATCTGCGCCTCGGGGAGCTTGGCGTAGAGGCGGCGCACCTCGTCCCAGATGCCGAGGAAGGTGGCCGGCACGCTGCGCGGCGTGCGACCGATCGGCGACTGGTCGATGGCGACGGCACGCACGAGCCCCTTCGGCAGCTCGATGCGTTCGTGCGCACCGGGCCGCGGCGCCTCGAGCCCGAGGGCGCGGCGCGCGGCCGGGTAGAGCACCTTGGAGACGAGCGTGCTCTTGCCGGAGCCGCTCACGCCGGCCACGACGACGAGGCGGCCCATCGGGACGTCGACCCGCTCGATGCGCAGGTTGTGCTCCGCGGGCCGGAACAAACGGATGCATTGCTCGGCGCCGCCTCGCGGGCTGCGCAGAGAGGCCATCGCGCGCTCACGCGCGAGCGCGCGACCGGTCGGCGACGCCGGGTCGGCGAGCACCTCGGACGGTGGGCCCGAGGAGAGGATGCGTCCGCCGGCGCGGCCGCCGGTCGGGCCGAGATCGATCAGGTGATCGGCCGCGCGGATCGTGTCGGCGTCGTGCTCGACGACGAGCACGGTGCTGCCGGTGTCGGCGAGCGCGCGCAGGTTCGCGAGCAGACGGTGCGTATCGCGCGGGTGCAGGCCGATGGTCGGCTCGTCGAGCACGTAGAGCGCGCCGGTGAGCCCGCTGCCGAGCTGCGCGGCGAGGCGGAGGCGCTGCATCTCACCGCCGGAGAGCGTGGCGGCGAGGCGGTCGAGCGAGAGGTAGCCGAGGCCGACGCGCTCGACGAAGGCGAGCCTGCGCACGAGCTCCGCGAGCGGTGCCTCTGCGACGATGGCGCGCTGCCCCTCGAATGCGAGCCTCTCGGCGAAGCGCAGCGCGCCGAGTACGCCCTTCTGCAAGAGCTCGTGGTAGCGCAGACCACCGAGCCGCTGCGCGCGCGGCAAGGGCCCGAGCCGCGCGCCCTCGCAGGCCGGACAGGGCTCGCGGTCCTCGGCCTCGGCGGAGGCGTCGAAGAGCCCCGTGCCTTCGCACGCGGGGCACTGCCCCTGCTTCGTGTGGAAAGAGAAGTAGCGTGGATCGAGCTCGGGCACGCTGATGCCGCAGCTCGCGCAGCTGCGCACGGTCGAGACGAGCAGCTCGCTCGAGGCGGCGCCGCGCTTGGCTTCGGGCAGGAGCTTCACCGCGCCGCGACCGAAGACGAGCGCACGATCGAAGTCGGCGCGTGCGACGGCGGCGAAGCGCCCTTCGGCGATCACGAGATCGATCGAGTGCTCCTTGGTCTTCGCGAGGCGAGGCGGTGCGTCGGTCGAGACGAGCTGGCCGTCGGCGTAGGCCTGCTCGATGCCCGCGCGCGCCGCTGCGGTGAACACGTCGAGGTAGCTGCCCTTGCGTGCGACGACCGCGGGCGCGAGCAGGCGCCCCTCGCCACGCTGCGCGAGCACGCGCTGGTAGGCCTCGTCGGGCGTGCTCGCTGCGATCGGCGCATCGCAGCTCGGGCAGTGCGCTTCGCCGACTTTGGCGTAGAGCAGGCGCAGGTAGTGCGCGATCTCGGTGACGGTCGCGACCGTCGAGCGGGCTCCGCTGCGTGTCGTGCGCTGCTCGAGGGCGATCGACGGCGGCACACCGAGCACGCGGTCGACGTCGGGCCTGGGCAAGGTCGGGAGGAACTGACGTGCGTAGGGCGTGAGCGTCTCGAGGAAGCGGCGCTGCCCTTCGGCGAAGATGACGTCGAAGGCGAGCGTGCTCTTGCCCGAGCCGCTCGGGCCGGTGACGACGCTGAGCTTGCCGGAGGGCACCGTGCACGAGACCTCCTGCAGGTTGTGCTCGCGCGCGTTCACGACCTCGATGCCGGCGCTCGACGCGAGGGGCCGCGCTCGACCGAGCTTCTTCGGGTGCCGGCCACGCTCGACGGGCGGAGCGGCTCGGCGCTCGAAGTGCGACGCGAGCGCGAAGCCGGTGCGCGTGAGGCCGCGCGCGAGCTCGCGCGGCCTGCCCTCGGCGACCAAGCTGCCGCCGTTGCGGCCCGCGCCGGGGCCGAGCTCCACGATCCAGTCGCAGTGCGCGAGCACCGACAGATCGTGCTCGACGGCGAGCACGCTCGCGCCGCCCTCGACGAGCGCGCTCATGGCCGCGCACACGTGGCGCACCTCGTCGTGGTGCAGTCCGGCGCTGGGCTCGTCGAGCACGAAGAGCTTGCCGCGCTTCGACTCCGCGAGCGCGCGCGCGAGCTTGAGGCGCTGCGCTTCGCCGCCCGAGAGCGTCGAGAGCGGCTGCCCCAGACCGAGGTAGCCCAGGCCGAGCTTCGCGAGTGGACCGAGCGCGCGCACGACGGCGGCGTCGTCGCCGTAGAGCGCGAGCGCGTCGCTCACGGTCGTCGCGAGCAAGTCGGCGACGCTCTTGCCGCGCAGCGCGACCTCGAGCACCTCGGGCTTGAAGCGTTTGCCCTGACAGGTGGGGCAACTCAGCGAGACGTCGGCGAGGAACTGCATCTCGATCGTCTCGGCGCCCTCGCCCGAGCAGGCCTCGCAGCGGCCGCCCGCGACGTTGAACGAGAAGTGCCCGGGGCCGAGCTCGCGCGCCTGGGCCTCGGGTGTCGCGGCGTAGAGCGCGCGCAGCCGGTTCCAGGCGCCGGAGTAGGTCGCCGGGTTGCCGCGCGAGGTGCGACCGAGCGGCGCTTGATCGACGAGCACCACGCCGGAGAGCTGCGCGATGCCCTCGAGCTTCCGGTGCTCGAGCGGGGCGTCGACGCCGCTCTCACCCGTCGCGCGCGCGACCGCGCGGTAGACGACGTCGCGCACCAGCGTGCTCTTGCCCGAGCCGCTCGCGCCCGCGATGCCCACGATGCAGCCGAGCGGAAACGAGACGGTGAGGTCGCGCAGGTTGTGGGCGCGGGCGCCCTCGACGCGCAGCGCGCCGGAGGAGGGCGCGCGCGGGCGCACGTCGGCCGGAGGCGGCTCGTAGAGCGCGCGGTGCGTCGCGAGCTCGGGCCTGGCCGCGAGCTCCGAGACCACGCCGTCGAAGCAGAGGCGGCCTCCCTCGGCGCCCGCGCCCGGACCGAGCTCCACCACCCGATCGCAGGCCGCGATGACGGCCGGATCGTGCTCGACGACGACGACCGCGTTGCCGCGCTGCGCGAGCTCACGCATCGCCTGCACGAGGGCCGCGACGTCGCCAGGGTGCAGCCCCACGGTGGGCTCGTCGAGCACGAAGAGCGCCCCGGTGAGCGCGGTGCCCAGCGCCGCCGTGAGCGAGACACGCTGCGCTTCGCCGCCGGAGAGCGTGCGCGCCTGCCGATCGAGGCTGAGGTAGCCGAGGCCGACGCGGTCGAGGTAGGCGAGACGCGACGAGAGCTCGCTCTGCGCCATGCGCCCCTGCCCCGTCGACGGTCTGAGCTCGTCGAGGCGCGCGAGCGCGTCACGGATCTCGAGCGCGTGCCACGCGCCGAGATCGAGGCCACCCACGCGGTAGGCGAGCGAGGTCTCCGAGAGGCGCTTGCCGTGGCAAGACGCGCAGAGCTCGTAGGAGCGGTAGCGCGCGAGCATCACGCGCACGTGCATCTTGTAGGTGCGCGTCTCGAGCCACGCGAACCAGGCCTTCACGCCCGGGTAGCGCCCCTTCGTCCAGCTGCCCTCGCCCTCGAGCACGTCGCGCTGCTGCTCCGCGCTGAGCTCGCCCCAGGGCGCGTCCATCGGGATGCCGCGCTTGGCGCAGTAGGTCTTCAGCACCTTGCGCTCGTATTGGCTGGTCTTGCCCGTCCACGGGCGGATCGCGCCCGCCGCGAGCGAGACCGAGGGGTCGGGCACGACCTTGTCGTAGTCGACGCCGATCGTGCGGCCGAAGCCGCGGCAAGCAGGGCAAGCGCCCATCGGCGACTGGTACGAGAAGAGCGCCGGCCGAGGCGGGTCGAAGCTCTTCGCGCAGCCCGGACACGAGAGGCCTCGCGCGAGCGAGAGCGGCGCCTCGCGCCCCTCGACGTGGACCTCCGCCGCGCCATCCGAGCGCGCCCAGGCCTGCTCGACCGCGGACGCGAGCCGCCCTCGATCGCGTCGGTCGAGCTTGATGCGGTCGACCACGACCCCCACGCTGCCGCGCCCTTCGTCGAGCACCGCGGAGGGCGGCAGCTCGGCGAGCTCTCGTGTCTCGCCGCGCACGACGAGGCGCGCATAACCGTCACGCAGGAGCCCCTCGCGCGCGTCGAGGTAGGCCTCGGCGCCGTCGAGTCGCAGCGGGTAAGCCACCACGGCGCGTGTGCCGGCGTGCTCGGCGAGCAGGCGCTCGGCGGCGACCTGCGGGTCGACGCGCACGGCCTCGAGGCCACACCCCGCGCAGACCGGCACGGCCTCACGCGCGAAGAGCGCAGAGAGGTAGGGCTCGAGGTCGGCCATGGTCGCGACGGTGGAGCGCGAGCTCTTGATCGGCGCGCGACGATCGACGGCGATGCCTGCCGCGACGGGCTCGAGGCGCTCCATCGGCGGGCGATCGAGGCGCTCGAGGAACTGCCGCGCGTAGGGGCTGAAGCTCTCCACGAAGCGGCGCTGGCCCTCCGCGTAGAGCGTGTCCATCGCGAGCGAGGACTTGCCCGCCCCCGAGGGGCCCGTGAGCGCGACGAGCTCGCCCGGCTCGAGCCTGAGGTCGACGCCCTGGAGGTTGTGCGTTCTTGCGCCGACGAGGACGATCGGGTGCATGGGGAGGCGCAGTGTGGGGCCGAGGCGGCGCGCTGGCGAGGCCCTCTCGCGCGCGGCGTGATCGCCAGCGCGCACACGCCCCGGGGCGCGCCCGTGCTAACAGGGCGGAGCCGTGTCGGAGAAACGCGAACCGCCCAGGATCCAGCTCGTCGCCCAGAACCGGCGCGTCTCCTTCGACTACGAGATCGGCGACCGCTTCGAGGCGGGGCTCGTGCTGCTCGGCAGCGAGGTGAAGGTCCTGCGCACCGGCCAGTGCGATCTCAGCGACTCCTGGGTCGAGGTGAAGAACGGCGAGGCCTGGCTGCGCGGCGCCAACATCCCGATGATGCAGGGCTCGCCGTTTTCGCACGAGGCGAAACGCTCGCGGAAGCTGCTCTTGAACCAGCGTGAGCTCGAGAAGATCGAGCGCGCGATCTCGCGCGACGGCATGACCGTGCCGGTCACCAAGGTGTACTTCAAGGACGGCTACGCCAAGGCCGAGATCGCGCTCGCGCGCGGCAAGAAGAAGTCCGACAAGCGCCAGAGCCTCAAAGAGAAGGACGCCGATCGCGAGGCTCGCCAGGCGATGCAGCGCGGGCGTCGAGGAGCCTGAGTAGTGGCGAAGCTCACGTGGAACGGAGGCGGCGAGGGGCGCGTGCTCTCGCTCGATGGCGAGGCGGTCGTGCTCTACACCACGCGCCCCTTCGCGCCGGGCTCACGACCCGAGGGCACGCTCGAGAGCGGCTCCGCGATCCGCGTGAAGACCCACCGCTGTCGGCGCGAGCCGCCCGACCGCGAGCCCGCGACCTACCAGCTCGAGGGCCGGCTCATCAGCGCGACGCGCGCCCTGCGCGAGGAGCTGGGCGCGCTGCTCGCGCCGCCCGCGCCAGTCGACGGCGGCTGAAGCCACGGCGAGAGGAGCGACGCGCGGCCCCTCAGTGGGGGCGCGAGGCCTCGACGGCCGCCTGGCGCTCGAGCTCCGCGGCGGCGTCTTCCGCGGCGAGCATCGCGTGCTCGATCTCCTCGGCGACCTCGCTCGACTCCGCGCGCTTCTTGCCGTCGACCTCGACGGCCCAGGCGTAGCCTCGCGGCTCGGTGGCGGGCGGGCGAGGCTCGGGGCGCCAACTGACGTGGAGGTTCGCGCCGTGGAGCTCGGCCTTGTAGCTGCCGTCTTCTTCGCGAACCCAAGCTCGGATCTGGGGGTGCCTGTGCATCGTCGGCGCGCAGCATACCAAGTCGGGCGCCGTGGCGCCCGGCGCCTCGACGAGCGCCGGCACGGGAACCTCGCCCAGTCCGCTGCTAGCATGCGCTGCATGCGCATTCCCCAGCGGCCCAAGGTCATCCTGCGTCACTGCGACAGCTACGACCCGGGCACGATCCGCAAGATCATCCGCGAGGGCCTCGAGGAGCTCGGTCTGGTGCCGGAGGGCCGCACCCTCGTGAAGCCGAACGTCGTCGCGTCGGGGCCGCAGTTCCCGCACGCGTATACGCGCCCGGAGTTCGTCGAGGGTGTGCTGCTCGCGCTTCGCGACCGCGCGGCGCACGGCCGCGGGCTCGACGAGCTCGCCGTCGGCGAGCGCTGCGGCATCACGGTGCCGACCCGCATGGCCTACGAGGGCGCCGGCTACTACCCGATGTTCCGTCGCACCGGCGTGAAGCACTACCACTTCGAGGAGGAGCCGCAGGTCGAGATCCCGCTCTCGCACCCGCAGCGCCTGCGCGACTACCTCTACACGCCGGAGCCCGTCGCCAAGGCCGACTTCTTCGTGAACTGCCCGAAGTTCAAGTCGCACCCGTGGACGACCGTGACCTTCTCGATGAAGAACTACATCGGGATCCAGGACGATCGCCACCGCCTCATCGACCACGACCACCGCCTCGACGAGAAGATCGCCGATCTACAGTTCATCGTGCAGCCGCGTTTCATCGCCATCGACGCGATCGAGGCCGGCGAGGGCCGCATGCTCACGCCCATCCCGCGCAGGCTGAACCTCATCGTCATGGGCGACCAGCAGGCGGCCTTCGACGCGGTGTGCAGCCGCATCATCGGCCTCGACCCGCGAGACATCCCGCACCTGCGCCTCGCGAGCGAGTACGGCTTCGGCTCCCTCGAGGAGGGCGCGGTGGAGCTCTCGGGCGACGTGAGCTTCGAGGAGGCCCGGCGGCGCGCGAAGGGCTTCCAGGTCGGGCTCATCCGGGTGGAGAAGTACTTCGAGGGCACGAACATCACGGCCTACGCGGGGCCGCCGCCCGAGCCCGAACGCACCGACTACTGCTGGGGTGGATGCCCGGGCGCGATCGAGGAGGCCATCGAGATCCTGCGTCAGGTCGACGCCCAGACCGACGAGAAGATGCCGCGCCTGCACGTGGTCTTCGGCAAGTACGCGGGCGGCATCGACGCGAAGCCCGGTGAGCGCGTGGTGTTCATCGGCGACTGCGCCGAGTGGCAGGGCGACATCGGCGGCAAGCTCGTGACGATCGAGAGCCTCTACAAAGATAGGAGCACCAAGGACCCGCACGTAGCGAAGCACGACGACGTCTTCGCCAAGATGATCGAGGTGAGCGCGAAGGTCGCCAAGGCCGCTCGCGACAAGGCTCCGATCCGCCTCTCGGGCTGCCCGGTGAGCGTCGCCGAGCAGGTGCTCCTGCTCGTCTCCTTGAGCGGCGCGAAGAACCCGATCCTGGATCCTTCGAACGCGGTGCCCTTCAACAAGGCCTACGTGCAGTGGCGCGCGACGCAGGCCATGAACGCGATCAAGGGCAAGAGCTACCAGGTGAAGGGCCCCTGTGCGCGAGGCGAAGGCGCGCCCATCGTGGAGCAGCCAGCCCCCGACGCCGAAGAGTGAGCGCGCGCGCGAGGCGCGCGCGAGCTGGGGCGGGCGTTCAGCGCGTGAAGACGAGCGCGACGTCGACGTGGATGTCGTCGTTCACGCGGAAGGCGCCTAGCGGGCCCTTGATGGGTGCGATGCCGAGCGCCGGCAGGTGCACGGTGAAGCGCCCCTCGGCGGTGATGCGTTCGGCGCTCGGCTTCAGGCTGAGCTTGCTGCGCACGCTCTCGGTGCGCGAAGCGCGCTCGACCTTCGCCGTCACGTCGAGCGAAACGCCCGCGCCCTCGAGCGCGCCCTCGGGTAGCGTGCCCTCGGCGCGCGCCACGATGGTGCCCCCGCCGAGCACCTCGTCGCGCATCTTGCGCTGGATCTCCGCCTTGTCGCTGGCCGAGAGCGTGCCCCGATCGACCACGCCGTGTTTGCGCACGCCGTCGACCTCGAGCTCACCGACGGGCACGTCGACCTCGATCGTGAAGCGCTGCCCCTCGATCGTCGCCTGCGCGCGCAGGCTGCGAGCGACGATGCTCAGGTCGTGCGCGAGCTTGGCGAGCATGCCGGTGGCGGTGGTCTCGATCGTGAGCTTGGAGGCCTGGGCGTCGAAGCGGAGCTCGGACATGCGAGCTACTTAGCCACACGCAGGCTCGACGTCACCTGTCGACGGCTCGGTGTGGCGCGCGACGCGGCTCAGCCACGCCGGGCGTCGCTGGTGCGTTGCGCGAGGGCGGCGAGCAGCGCGAGCGTGACGAGCGCGAGCAGCGCAGAAGCTGCGCGTTGAGGCAGCCCGAGCGGCGCGCCGAGCGCGAGCAGGTCGTGCCCGAGCCCACGCGGGAACAGCAGCCCGAAGGGCCCCCACGCGCCGACGACGAAGTCGAGCACGAGGAACACCACGCGCCCCTGCGCGCGTCGCCCGAAGGTCGAGAGGTAGGCGAACCACGCGCCGTAGGAGGCGCCCACCAGCGCGCCGATCCACGCGACCGTGGAGAGCTCCGCGAGCAAGGCGACGCCCGGGTGAGGCAGCACGGCGAGCACCGCGGCGAGCCCCGCGAGCGCGCCTATCGCGGCGCAGAGCGCGAGCGCGACCGAGGCGCGGCCGAGGCCGACGAGCGCCCGTGCGTGGCCGAAGCGCGCGACGCTCCAGACGCCGTCGCGCAGGTTGCGCTGACCGAGCGTGGCGTTCGCGACGACGAAGGCGCCGAGCGGCACGACCCAGCCGAAGACGGCGCCCAGCGAGCGCTCGAGCGCACCGGACAGACCCGCGCGGCGCATCAGCACCGCGCCGAGGATCGACATCGCGAGCGACGCGAGCACGATGCCGACGACGCGCCGCCTGCCCACCGGGCCGATCGCCAGCGCGACGCCCGCGCGCAGGCTGGCCGAGGCGCGCGAGGAGCTCGGGACGCTGCTCACGAGCGCTCCTCGCCGCTGGGACCGGCCGGACTGGAGACCGCGGGCTCGGGCTCGGCGCCCGCGGCCGGAGTGCTCGGCGGCTCGTTTGCCCTGGGCCGCGCCTGCGCGCCGTGCTGCTCGGGCGCGGAGGATTGCGCCTGGACGAAGGGCGCCGGGCCTCGTCGGTAGAGCTCGGCGAGGGCCGCCATGCGGCGCTGCTCCCACTCGGTCATCGCGCGCACCTCGCCGAGCTGGGGCGCCGACTCGACGACGGCCTCGACGCGGGCGCCGCTCGTACGCACCGCGTGCGCGAGCGCCCGACCGAGCCGGACGCCGTCGGCCCCGACGAGACGGAGCCTGCCCGCGCCCTCGGCCCCGGACGGGCTCCCGAGCTCGAGCGCCAGTGAGTCGAGCGCGTCGCTTTCGCTGAGCGCCGCCGCGAGCGCGCGTGCGCCGCGCTCCACCGAGACGTGGAGCTGCACGCCGAAGGGCCCGCCGAGCTCGCCCCGCCCGGCCCCGGACGAACGTACGAAGCGCCCTCGGTCGAGCACGACCACGTGCTCGAAGCTCTGCGCATCGCGGGGCGAAGCGCTGATCACGACGACGGCCGCGCGCGGACTGAGCTCCGCGATGGCGGCCTCCACCCGGGCGCGCTCCACGACGACGTCGAGGTAGGGCTCGAAGAGCACCACCAAGCGCGGATCGGGTGTGGCCAGCGCGATCGCGAGCTCGACGCTGCGCGTCTCGGCGTAGCTCAGGCTGGACACGGCGCGCGCGAGCAGGTTGCCGAGGCCGAGCGCCTCGACGCTCGCGCGCAGCGGCTCCGGTGTGGCCCAGGCGGAGCTCACGAGCGCGCAGAGCTGGGCCACGGTGCCGACGCGAGGCAGCTCGGCGTCGTGGCCGAGGCAGCCGAGCTGCGACCTCAGCGAAGGATCCCGCGCAGGCTCACGGCCGTCGACGCGCACGGAGCCCCGGCGCGGCGCGGCGCGGCCGGAGAGCAGGTCGCAGAGCGCGAGGCTGCCGTCTTCGGGTGCGCCGAGCACCGCGAGCGCGCCGAGCCCGTGGCGGAGCGAGGCGTCGATCAGGCTGCCGCGCGCGCGCCCTCGTTCGCCGGCGTGATCCGCGTAGGCGACGTGCTCGACGAGCAGGATGGGCTCGCTCACGTGAAACGCTCCAGGCCGAGCAGCCAGAGCCCGAGATCGAGCACCGCCTCGAGCAGGCCGGGCACGCTGAGCGGGCCGAGGCCGAGTGGATCGGCGACGAGGAAGGGCAAGAGCACGACGGCGAGAAAGAGCGAGCGCCCCCGGGCCTGCGCGAGCCTGTCGCAGGCGACGGCGAGCGGCCCGAGCAGCGCGCCCGTCACGAAGGCGAAGGGCCAGAGCGCGACGAGCACGCGCGCGCGCTCCCAGGCAGCGGCGCCGCTCGTCGACGCCCCGAGCACGGCCAACGCGGCGAGCGTCGACGGGAGCGCGACGAGCAGCGCGGCGCCGAGCGCGACCGCGAGGGCGCGCGCTGCGACGAGGCTGCGCTCCGAGGCGCCGACGAGGGCGCCGTAGAGCTCGCGCCCCTCGAGGCGCTGCGCGAGCGAGCTGCCCTGCGCGGCGCCGAGCAGGAGCGGCCCCGCGGCGACCCAGGCCGCGAGCCTGGCCGCGCCGACGGCGAGGTCGGCGTCGATCGCAGCTGGCCCCGACACGGTGCGCGCGCCGAGGGTGCCGACCACGAAGCCGAGTGCGACCAGGCCGGCCATCCACCGGGCGAAGCGCGCGCTGCGCTGTGTTCGGAGCACCCGGAGCTGCCAGCGGACCAGCGCCCACGTGCGCTGGGCGGGCTTCACCGCCTGGGCCTCGGTCGGGTTCGCCACGGGTCGCGCATCCTACCCTCCCCGCCTCGCACGAGGTACGAAAGACGCCGAGATGCGCGGACGGGTACTCATCGTGGCTGGCTCCGACTCCGGCGGAGGCGCGGGCATCCAGGCAGACATCAAGGCGGTGACGGCGCTCGGTGCCTACGCGGCCACGGCCATCACGGCCCTCACCGCGCAGAACACGCTCGGCGTGCACGGCGTCTTCCCCGTGCCCGTCGCCTTCGTACGGCAGCAGATGCGCGTCGTGCTCGACGACCTCGGCGCCGACGTCGTGAAGACGGGCATGCTGCACGACGCGGCGATGATCGGCGCCGTCGTCGCCGAGCTCGACGCCACGCCGAGCGCGCCCAGGCTCGTGGTCGATCCGGTGATGGTCGCCAAGGGCGGCGCGCGCCTGCTCGAGCCCGAGGCCGCCGAGGCGCTGCTCACCCAGCTCGTGCCGCGCGCGGCGTTGATCACGCCGAACGCCGTGGAGGCCGAGGCGCTCACCGGAATCGAGGTGCGTGACGAGCTCGGCATGCAGCGCGCCGGCGCGCGTCTGCTCGAGCTCGGCGCGGCAGCGGTCCTGGTGAAGGGAGGACACGTGGAGGGCAGCAGCGTCGTCGACCTCCTGATGGACGCCTCGGGCACGCGGCTGCGCCTCGAGGCTCCGCGCATCGAGTCGCGCTCGACCCACGGCACGGGCTGCACGCTCGCCTCCGCCATCGCGGCCTCGCTCGCGCAGGGCCGCTCGCTCTCCGAGGCGATCGAGCGCGCGCACGCCTACGTGCGGCGCGCCATCGAGACCGCGCCCGGCTACGGCGCCGGCCACGGCCCGCTCAACCACGCGCACCCATGGGCGCGCGAGGCCTGAGACCTCCGCCGCGCACGGTCGCGCGGCCTCAGTCCCAGCTCGGCGCCTTGCCCTTGCCGCGCTTCTTCTTGCGCTCGGGCTCGCCGATGCCGATGCGCCCCCAGTCGTAGGCGACGCGCTTCCGGAAAGCGCCGTGCACGTCGCCGCCCTGGAGGTGGATCTGCCGCGCGTCCTGCGACTCCGACAGCGTCGGCTGCCAGCGCTCGGACGACACCCACGCGAGCGGCAACCAGGCACCGTCGACCTCTCGAGCGACCAGCGCTCCGCAGCGCTTGCCGCTCGGCAGCGCCGAGCATCCGCCAGCGACCCACAGCTCCTCGTTGCCGAGCGGGTGCCAGACCCACACCCGCTCGACCTCGAAGGCGCGAGCCTCGGCCGAACCTCCGCCCTCGTCGGCGAGCGACACGGCCCCCTCCTCGAGCGCGCGCATGCGGTGGACGAGCGCGCCGATGCCTCGCTGCCGCGCTTCGTCGCCCGGTCGGTAGCGCAAGGGCTCCCCGCGTGTGACCGAGAGCTCCACGGTCGCGTCGTTGGTCGGCCCGAAGCAGCAGCGCACGCCGAGCTCCACGGCGCGCTGGTCGGGCCGCAGCCCTCGCGCGTGCGCGCAGCGCGAGTACACCTCGCCGTGCGGACCGGCGCCGCCACCGCGCACGGTGACGAGCCCCTCGGTGCCTCGCCCCCAGGGGCTGGAGGTCCACACGGCGACGCTGCCCTGGAGATCCGCGACGCCGTACTCGCTCTTGCAGCCCGCGTTGAAGCCGTTGGGTGGGATGCCTCGCCGCGCGGCCGTGGCGCAGACCTCGCGCTGGTAGTCGTCGCCGTAGGGGTAGACCCGGCCGCGCTCGCCCTTGCACGCTCGCTCGAGCTCGAGCTCGGAGCAGAGGCGTTTGCCCTGCCGCTCACAGAGCGAGGTCGCCATCGCGAGATCGAGGTTGCTCGTGGGGATCGTGCCCGCCTCGTTGGGGTGCGGGTAGAGGTCGATGTAGAAGCCGCCGAGCGGGATCGGCGTGCCGGGCAGCTCGACGTCGGCGACGCGCGGCCAACGCTCGGGTGGTGTGCCCGCCAGGAGCGTGCCCGGCGGGATCCACGCCATGCCGGGTCGCGCGGGCTGTTCGGCCTGGCTCGACGCCCAGGGGGGAGGCGCGTCGTCGTCGAGGTCGGGCCGTGGAGGCTTCTTGCACGCGAGGAGCGCGACGGCCGCCAGCCCGAGCCAAGCGCCCCCGCTGCTCCACCGTGGACCGAGGCGCCCCGCCGCGCTCCGCTCTTGCCGCTCGCGCTCCGACCTCCGCATCGTCAGTCCACGTCGCGCTCCCGGAGCCCGAGCTCCTTCATCTTGAGCTGCAGCCCCTTGCGGGAAATCTTGAGCAGGCGCGCCGCGTGCGTGACGTTGCCCTGCGTCTGGTCGAGCGCGCGCTCGATGAGATCGCGCTCGAGCCGCGACATCGCCGCCTTCACGCGCTCCTTGAGGCCGTCGGCCTCCGAGTCGCCGTCTTGTACCCGCGCGAGCTCGGCGTCGGCGTCGAGAGAGCGCACGGGCGGCGGCGTGAGCGAGGCGTGGCCGCGCACCTCGTCGGCGAGATCCGCCACCGAGATGCGCGCGCCGTCGGCGAAGAGCACGGCGCGCTCGAGCACGTTCTCGAGCTCACGGATGTTGCCGGGCCAGTGGTAGGCGAGCAGGCGCTCCATCGCCTCCGGCTCGAGGCCCGAGAGCGACTTGTTCAGCCGCGCGTTGAACTTGCGGAGAAAGTGCTCCACGAGGCGTGGGATGTCGCTCTTGCGATCGCGCAGTGACGGCAGCGCGATCGGCACCACGTTGAGCCGATAGTAGAGGTCGTCGCGGAAGCTGCCGCTCGCGATCTCCTTCTTCAGGTCGCGGTTGGTCGCCGCGACCAGGCGCACGTCGACCTTCATCGTCTTGATGCCGCCGACGCGCTCGAACTCGGACTCCTGCAGCACACGCAGGAGCTTCACCTGCATGTCGCTCGGCAGCTCGCCGATCTCGTCGAGGAAGAGCGTGCCGCCAGAGGCGAGCTCGAAGCGCCCCGGCTTCGATCCCACGGCGCCCGTGAAGGCGCCGCGCTCGTAGCCGAAGAGCTCCGCCTCCATGAGGTTCTTCGGGATGGCCGCGCAGTTGACCTTGATGAAGGGTTTGTCGCGGCGGCTCGAGCTCTCGTGCAGCGCGCGCGCGACGAGCTCCTTGCCCGTGCCGCTCTCACCGGTGACGAGCACCGTCGTGGGCGTGTTCGCGACCTTCTCGAGGATGTTGTAGACGTCGACGATCGGACCGCTCTCGCCGATGATGCCGAAGCGCGCCCCCTCCACCTCGGGCGCGGCGGCGCCGTGAGGCAGCGTGCTCGCGTCGGCGCTCGCGAGATCGCGCGTGCGCAGGGCCTTGCGCACGATGATGCGCACCTCCTCCTGATCGAAGGGCTTGGTGAGGTAGTCGAAGGCCCCGCTCTTCAGCGCCTCGACGGCCGTCTCCACCGTGCCGTGCGCGGTCATCATCACCACGGGGCGCGAGGGCTCCTCGCGCAGCGCGGCGCGCAGGAGGTCCATGCCGTCGATCTTGGGCATGCGCAGATCGGTGAGCACCAGGTCGATGTGGTGCTCGTGCAGCAGCGCGAGCGCCTCCTCGCCGTCGGACGCGGTGTGGACGTCGTAGCCGTCGCGGGTGAGCTGCGCGCTCAGCACGCGTCTCAGGTTGAGCTCGTCGTCGACGACGAGGATCTGCTTGCGCTCGGGCGGGATCACCGCGCGAGACTACCACGCACGCCGAGGCGCCCGTCGAGGCGCCCGTGACGCTCGGAGGGAGCCGCCCGCGCCGGGCCGTCCTCAGACCCGCACGCCGACCTCGATGCGGTTGTAGAAGAGGCTGCGATCGCGCTGGCGGTAGCTGTGCCCGAGCACCTCGTCGAAGCGGAACGCGGGCTCGAAGAAGGGGCGGAGCGGGCGCGTATTGTTGAGCTGTCGCAGCAGGATCGCCGAGCCGGGGCGGAGCCGGCTGCGCAGCTCCGTGGCCCAACGCTCGACCTCTTCGTCGGAGAGCCCGTCGAGCAGGTTCGACAGCGTCACGATGTCGAAGCGCTCGAGTCTCTGCACGTCGAGCAGCGACCCCTCGACGAGCTCGACCCGGAAGGGCACGGGGTTGCGCACGTAGTAGGGCTCGCAGCCGCGCCGGTATCCACCGAGGAAGATGTGCTGGAGGAAGGGGTTCTCCGGCGCTGCGTCGCCGCGCAGGCCTCGCTCGAGCGCCTTCTGGAAGTACTCCGGATCCGAGCCGACCTCGGACCAGCGCAGCGAGCGGCTGCCGACGGTGGTGCGGATGAGCACCTCGGAGAAACATGCGTGGAACGCCGCGGGGAAGTAGCGCGAGCTCGTCCAGCGACGGACCATGCGGTCGAGCTCCGGCAGCGGGAAGGCGCGCGTGAAGAAGGCGAGCAGCTCCGCGTGGGGGGCGATGAACTCCTCGAAGAAGGCGCGCAGCATGCGGAAGACACGCTCGAGCTCGCCCCGCTGGTTGAGGCCCCGACGCGAGGCGTGCTCCACGTTGAGCGCGCGCATGTCGCGCGCGTTCACCGCGGCCGCTTTCTCCACGATGTGCGCCAGCTGCGCGGGGTTGCGATCGAAGCCCGTGACCGAGAGCTCCGGGAAGCGGCTCGTGAGCGTGAGCGGCACGCAGCCTCCCCCGACCGGGCAGAGCACGGTCTTCGCGCCGAGGCGCATCACGAGGTCCCCCTCGAGGCGCGCGTCTTCGCGGGTGACGGCATAGAGCAGCGGGGTGGGTTCTCGTTCGGCCTCGGCCTGAGCCATCGCCGCGAGAGTACACGAGCGCCCGCGAGTTGGTAGGCTTCGGCCGTGGACGCCGCACCCCTGTGGATGCCGACGGGCTCGGACGTGATCGCCCGCTGGGCCGCTTCGCAGCGGCTCGCCTACGCGCCGCGCCCCGACGACGCCTGGTTCCGAGCCTGGGAGCCGCACGACACGCTCATCGCACCGGAGCTCTGGCTCAACTCGGTGACGCGCCACTCGCCCGGCGGGCTCATCGTCGTCGCCGAGGCCTACGCGGCCGGCGAGGGCTGCGACCCGATCGAGCGCGCGATCGTCGGCTTCGCTCAGCTGCGAGGCCCCACGCGGCGCGCCGCGATGCGCACCGGAGAGCCCTACCTCACGAAGACGGTCTTCCTCGAGCAGGCGCCTCCACCGCGCGTGACCCTCGGCGACCCCGTGTGGGACGAGCACACGACCACCTTCGCCGCCTCGGGCTCCGAGGCGGCCGCGGCCTTCCACCCCGGCCTTCGACGCCTCCTGGCGAAGCGCGGCTTCCGAGGCCACCTCGAGATCCGTCCCGGCGGCTTCGTGGTGCACCACGAGGGCCTCGGCCCGCGCCCCGAGCACTACGAGCTGCTCTTCCGGGTCGCCCACGACATCGGCGGCTCCTTGGCGGCGGGGCGCTGACGATGCCGCGCATCCTGCTCGTCGAGGACGAGCCCGCGATCGCCGAGTCGCTCGGCTACGCCCTCCGGCGCGACGGCTACGACACCGTACACCGCGGCACGCTCGCCGAGGCCGGCCTCGAGCTCGGATCGGTCGATCTGGCGATCGTCGATCTCATGCTGCCGGACGGCAGCGGCTTCGAGCTCATCGGCCGCGCGCGCCGCAGCCCCTCGGGCCCAGCGGTCATCGTGCTGTCGAGCCGAGACGACGAGGCCGATCGCGTCGCCGCGCTCGAGACGGGCGCCGACGACTACGTCACCAAGCCCTTCTCGCCTCGCGAGGTGGTGGCCCGCGTCCGCGCGGTGCTGCGCCGCGTGGCGGAGGGGCGCACCCCCGCGCCCGTCACCACCGTGCAGCTCCCGCTCAGCACCGACGAAGCGACCCGCAGAGCGCAGGTGAACGGCAGGCCGCTCGAGCTCACCCGCGTGGAGTTCGACCTGCTCGCCTGCCTGCTCTCCGCGCCGGGCCGCGTCTACACGCGCGCCGAGCTCATCGACAGGGTCTGGGGCGATGGCTTCGCGATCACCGACCGCACGATCGACTCCCACGTGAAGGCGCTGCGGCGCAAGGTCGCGGAGGCCGGCGGCGACGCACGCATGGTCGAGACCGTGCGCGGCGTGGGCTACCGCGTGAGCGATCGCCCGAGCGGCGACGACGAGCTCGAGTCCGCGTGACCGAGCTGCTCGTGGTCGCCGCCGCTTCGGTGGCGCTCATCCTGCTCGTCGCCTTCATCGTCTCGCGCCTGCTGCGCGCGCGCAGCCGCGGGCTCAGCATCCGCCTGCAGGTCTTCCTCGCGCTCGCCGGCATCGTCGGCGCCTTCGCCTTCAGCCTGGGCATCGTCGTCATCAACCGCGTCGAGGCCCGCGCGACCCTGCTCGCGACCGACGCGGCGCGCGCGGAGGCCTCGGCGATCGCGGCGCTCGTCGCCAACGAGGTCGAGCGCAAGGGGCGACGCCTCCGCGACGTCGCGCGCGATCTCGACGCGCTCGGCACCGAGGTGGAGGTGGAGGTGCTCGCGCCCGACGGCCGCGCGCTCGCCGGCCGCGGCGCGCCCGATGGGCCGGGCATCGTGAGCGTGACGACGCCGATCAGCGTGAGCGGCGAGACCATCGGCTCGGTGCGGGTCGTCAAGCCCACCATCGTCATCGAGCGCACGCTCGCCGACTTCTCCCCGGCGATCCTGCTCATGAGCGTGGTGCTCGGCGCGGCCGCCGCCCTCGCCGCAGCGATCATCGGCGGCGCGATCGCCTCGCCGATCGAGCGACTCACCGACTTCGCGGTCCGCGTGAGCGAGGGCGAGCGGCGCGCCTCGCCTCCGCCGGCGCATGGTCGGGAGGTCGAGCGTCTGTCTCGCGCGATCGAGACGATGCGCAGGCAGCTCGAGGGGCGCCCCTTCGTCGAGACCTTCGCGGCGGACCTCTCGCACGAGCTCAAGAACCCCGTGGCCGCGATCCGCGCGAGCGCCGAGCTCCTGGCCGACGGCGCGCTCGAGGAGCCCGAGGAGGCGGCGAGGTTCGTCGCGCGCATCCAGGAGGCCACGTCGCGCATCGAGTCCTTGCTCGGGGACCTGCTCGGCCTCGCGCGCATCGAGGCGCGCGGCGTCGAAGACGCCGCGGTCGTCGATCTCTACGCCGTCGCGAAGGCCTCCGTGGAGCGAGCGCGCGAGGCGGGCGCCGAGATCGAGCTCGCGGGCGGCGCCGCGCTCGTGCGAGGCGACGAACGCTGGCTCGCGCGGCTGGTCGACAACCTTGTCGACAACGCGATCGTGCACGGCCCCACGGGTGGCGTGGTCCGGGTCGAGGTCCAACGCGAGGGAGAGGAGCAGCTGCTCCAGGTCGAGAACGACGGCGCGATCGGCGAGCACGTCGGCAAGCGCCTCTTCCGCCGCTTCGTGACGACCCGCGCGCACCGCGGTGGGACGGGCCTCGGCCTGGCGATCGTGCGCGCCGTCGCGGAGGCCCACGGAGGCCGCGCGGAGTGCACGCGGCAGGGGCCGCCGAGGGTGTGCTTCCGCGTCGCCCTGCCCGCCTCGCGCTTCGGGCGCTGAGGCCCGAGCGGACCGGGCGGCTCAGCGCTCACCGCAAACTGCCGTAACAACTTAGATTTTCGTTCTCCACGAAAGCTCCACGCAGCCCCCATGGCCCGGCCGTGAGTGGACACTAGAGTCCTCCGGTGATGAGCACCCACGAGGATCGATCCGCCGCCCGCCCGAGCGACCCGAGCAAACACGCGAGCTTGCCCAAGCACGTCGCGATCATCCTCGACGGCAACGGGCGCTGGGCGGAGAGCCGCGGCCTGCCGCGCACGCGCGGCCACGAGCACGGCGCGAGCTCGGTGCGCTCCGCGGTGTACGGCTGCCACGACCGCGGCGTGAGCGCGCTCACGCTCTACGCCTTCAGCGCCGCCAACTGGTCGAGGCCGCGCGCCGAGATCGAGACGCTCATGCGCCTCTGCGCGGAGTTCGCGGAGAACGAACGCGAGGAGCTCGTGCGTCGCAAGGTGCGCGTGCTGGTGATCGGCGATCTCGAGGAGCTGCCGAGCCGCACGCGCAAGGCCACCGAGGCCCTCGTCGAGGCCACGGCGCAGGCCACCGAGGGCGGCGAAGCGATGACGCTCGCGCTGGCGCTCAACTACGGCGGTCGCCAAGACGTCGTGAGCGCGATCCGCCAGATCGCCATCCGCGCCCGCGCGGGGCTGGTCATCCCCGAGGAGGTCAACGAGGCCTCCATCCGCCGCTACCTCTCGACGGGCGCCCTGCCCGACCCGGACCTCGTGATCCGCACCGGCGGCGAGCGTCGCCTCTCGGACTTCCTGCTCTTCGAGTGCGCCTACGCCGAGCTCTTCTTCACCGAGACGCTCTGGCCCGACTTCGGAGAACACACGCTCGACGAGGCCATCGAGGCCTACGCGCGCAGGCAGCGGCGCTTCGGCAAGACGGGCGCACAGCTGCGCGAGGCCACCGCCGGCTGAGGCCCGCCTCGCGGAGTCGCCCCTCGCCACGCGCCCCTCGCCTCGCGCCGCTGCGGCACGCCGAGCGAGGGCACGCCGAGCGAGGGCGCGCCCGCACGGCGCACGCTGAGCGAGGGCGCACCCGGCAGGATTCGAACCTGCGACCGGCGGCTTAGAAGGCCGCTGCTCTATCCAGCTGAGCTACGGGCGCGTACGGGTGCGTGATCTACACCAACTCGGGGGCACCTTGCATCGAGGCCGCGCGACGCCCTACGTTTCGACCCGCTGGGCTGGCAGCAAGCGACGCAGCCTGGCCGCCCTGGAGCGCGCCTTCTCGGAGCTCCGCTTCGACACCGCGGTCGACGTCTTCTCCGGCTCGGGCGCGGTCGCGCACCTGCTCAAGCGCATGGGCAAGCGGGTGCACGCGAACGACGCGCTGGCCTGCTGCGTGGAGACGGCGACGGCGCTCGTGGTCAACGGTCGCACGCGCCTCCCCGAGGCGAAGCTCGCGTCTCTGTTCCGAGAGGCGCCGGGCAGGCGCTACCGCGACACCGTCTACGAGAGCTGGAGGGGGCTCTACTTCCTCGACGAGGAGAACCACGAGCTCGACGTCGTCGCGCAGAACGTCCACGCGCTCGAAGATCGCTTCGAGCGGGCCCTCGCTTGGCACGCGCTCTTCCAGGCCTGCCTGAAGAAGCGCCCCTACGCGCTCTTCCACCGCGCCAACCTCGCGCTGCGCACCCGCGACGTCGCCCGCAGCTTCGGGAACAAGACGAGCTGGGACGCGCCGCTCGAGCAGCACTTCCGCGAGGCGCTCGCGGAGGCGCACGCGGCCCTCGTCGACGACGACCGCGGCCACCTCGCGACCCGGCTCGACGCGCTCGCTTGCCCGCTCGACGCCGAGCTCGTCTACCTCGACCCGCCCTACGTGCGCGGCGACGGGCGCGGCTTCGACTACGCCGACGGCTACCACCTGCTCGAGGGGCTGCTCGACTACGACGCGCTCTCGCGCGGCATCGACGCCGAGCGCAAGCACCGCCCTTACCGAAGCGCGCCGCGCACCGACTTCACGCGGGGCGAGAGCGCGACGCGCGCGCTCGAGGCGCTCGTCGAGCGCGCACCGAGCACGTCGATCATCGCGCTGTCGTACCGCAGCGACGGCGTCCCCAGCGCCGAGGCGCTGGTGGCGATGCTCGAGCGCAGCGGGCGACGCGTGACGAGCTCGACCTCGAGCGAGCACGGCTACGCGCTCTCCCGCACCGAGAGCGCCGAGCTCTTGCTCGTCGCGACCCCGCGACGCACACGCTGAGGGCCGAGCTTGACCGACCGGGGTGCGCGTGGGACACGCGTGGCCATGGGCGAGCTCCGGCTCCTAGCGCTGTTCGTCGCCACCGCGCTCGCCGGCTGCACGCGGGAGCCACCCGCGTCGGAGCGCGTCGACGGCTGGGCGCTCGCGCGAGAGGCGCTCACGAGCGGAGAGCACTGCTTCGCGCGGCGGCGCGACTACTGCCTCGACGATCCAGCCTTCGTCGACGCCGCGATCCAGCCGAGGCTCGACGAGCTCTATGGCGGCGAGATGCCCAAGCGCAGGGTGCACGCCGAAGCCGTGGTGCGCGCCGCCGCCGAGACCTACAAACGCGCGCAGATGCGCCGCGAGAACCTGGCGAAGGTCGAGGAGCTCGTGCGTGAGCGCTACGAGAACCCACGCGTCAGCACGGGTGAGGAGGTGCTCAGCGTCGACATGGGCGTGGTGCCCGGCAAGCTCGAGGGCGCGAGCGCGACGCTCGGCCTGCGCATGGTGAAGAGCGAGCACGCCGTGCACGGCGAGTGGAAGCGAAGCGAGCTCGAGCGCGTGCTGCGCGACTTCGACGCGAAGTACCCCGACAAGCAGGTCTTGCGCATCTCGGTCGGCGTGGCCACCGACCGCGGGATCCGCGAGGTGGTCTACCGCTGGCTGCGCAGAGAGAGGAGGCTCGTCGTGCAGATCGGCGACGAGGCCCGCAGCTCGCGTCGCATGGAAGGCCTCGACGCGCTGCTCGCACCAGGCGTCGCGCTCGACTACGCCGAGCTCTCGCCGTGCCGCATCACCCGGCTCGAGGCGCCGCCCGATGAGGACCCGCCGAAGGTCTGCCCGCCGGACGTGCCGCCGAAGGCCGAAGCCGCGCCGCCTGCTTCTTCACTCCGCTGAGTCAGCCTCAGCGCGGCCCAGCGCGGCCCAGCTCAGCGCCGCCCAGCCTCAGCGCGGCGCGCAGGTCGAGACGCCGGCGCCGACCACGGTGCGGTTGAGCGTGGCGACGACGGAGACGTTGCCGTCGGTGGGTCGGTAGCGCGTCACCGTGGTGGAGCCGCCGCCCGGCGCGGTGAAGACGTAGAAGTCCCCGCCCCACCAGGCGAAAGCGAGCGCGCTGGCCTGCTCGCCCACGGGCAGGAAGGTCTGCGAAAGGATCGTGGCGTCGTTCTTGTCGAGCTCGACGACCGTGCCGCCACCGGCGTTGCCGAGGAAGTAGCCATAGAGGTTCCCGTCGCTCGAGCTGGTGAGCTCGAGCACGTTGCCCGGCGGGTTCGAGAAACCTCCGATGAAGGAGAGCTCGAGCGTGTCGGTGTCGATCGTGCCGAGCCCCATGGAGGGCTGCCCGAAGCTGATCTCCGCGACGTAGAGCGAGTCGGTGAGGCCGCCGACCTCGTCGAGCGCGAAGCCCATGCCGAAGACCTCGAAGCCCAGCTGCCCCGGCACGAAGTCGGTCTCCTCGCAGGAGGCATCCTTGGTGCTCACACGGTAGAGGTTGCCGTCGTTGTAGAGCACGTAGGCGGTGCCCTTGCGGTCGACGCCCATCGAGAAGGGCGTCGCCCCGTTGGGGTTCGGGCAGTCGACGAAGCCGCGCAGGACGAAGGCGTTGGTGGCGGGGTTGTAGCTGTAGAGGTCCTGCTCGGAGGTGACGAGGTAGACGAAGGTGGAGCTCGGGTCGGCGCAGTCGGGCACGACGTCTTCGGGTACGTCGGGCGGCGCGTCGGGGATCTCGCCGCCGCTGCCGCCGGCGCCGCCGGCGCCGCCGGCGCTCGAGGTGGACCCGCCTTGGCCGCCCCCGCCCTCGCCGAGCGCGCCGAGCACCGGCAGCTCGGTTCGCGCTCCGCAGGCCACGAAGGAGAGCACCGCCACGTCGAGCGCGAGCAGCGCGCCGACGAAACCGATGAAACCGCGACCCCGCCTCGAAGCACCCGTCCGCATGGAGAGGGAGTCTAGTACAAGGGCCGCCCGTACGCGCGGCGCGAAGCTCGGTCTTCGATCCGCTTTGAGACGCGGGTTGGCGCCCGCCGCGGTACTCGGGTACGACCCAGGCCATGGCGACCGAACTCACCGAAGAGCAGTTCGAGCAGCGCGCGGACCTCGAGCTGCACGCGCTCGAGCAGGCGCTGGCGGATCTGGGCCTCGACCTCGAGGTCGAGCTCCAGATGGGCATCCTCTCGATCGAGCCGCCGAAGGGCACGACCTACGTCATCAACAGCCACCGCGCGGCCAAGCAGATCTGGATGGCCGCGGAGCGCACCGCGTGGCACTTCGACCCCTTGCCGGACGGCCGCTGGGTGGCGGCGAAGTCCGGCGACGAGCTCTGGTCGACGCTCGCGCGTGTGCTCGGCGAGAAGCTGGGGCGCACCATCCCCCTCGCGAAGGCCTGAGAGGCCGCTTCGCGCTAGTCTCTACAAGGTGCCTTCACAGGGCAGGATGCCTCGACCGGCGACCACCACGCTCTGGCTCGGTCTCGCGATCGCGCTCGGACCGGCGAGCGCTCGGGCCTACTGCTTCTCCGCGGCCTGCGGCGACGGCGAGCAGTCGACGCTCTGCGACGGCGACGCGCTGCCTCGGGGCGGCTGCGCGCCCTTGTCGTGGCGCTCGGCCTGCATGGGCTACTCGGTGAACGCGGCCGGCTCGGACCGCATCGACGCGCGCACCGCCGAGCTCATCACCGAGCTCGCCTTCGACGCGTGGCGCATCGCCGACTGCGGTGGTCAGCGCCCGGGCTTCGTGGCGCAGAACCTCGGCTTCGTCGACTGCGGCACGGTCGAGTACAACAAGGACGCGGGCAACGCGAACATCATCGTCTTCCGCGACGACGCCTGGCCGCACCCGGACACCGGGCACAACATCGCGCTCACGACCACGACCTTCGATCCGAACACCGGCGAGCTGCTCGACGCCGACATCGAGCTCAACAGCGCCTCCTACGAGCTCAGCGTGAGCGATGACGACGTGCAGTTCGATCTGCTCTCCGTGCTGACGCACGAGATCGGGCACTTCCTCGGTCTTTCGCACTCGGACGACGCCGAGGCGACGATGTTCGCCTCCTACGAGCCGGGCACGACGGAGCTGCGCACCCTCGAGGCCGACGATCAGCTCGCGATCTGCACGCTCTATCCGCCCGCGCCGGGGCTCGACGAGAGCTGCAACCCGCTGCCCCGGCACGGCTTCTCGCCCGACTGCAAAGGGGAGCAGCTCGAGGGAGACTGCAGCTTCGCTCGAGCGAAGGGCTCGCACGGCGCGCTCGGCTTCGCGCTGCTCCTGGGGGCGAGCCTGGGGCTCCGTCGTCTGCGCGTGCGCGCGCGCTGATCAGAGCGCGAGCTTCGCGCCCGCGCCGCCGAAGAAGCCCGTGAGCGAGACCCCGAGCTCGAGATCGAAGGCGAGCCCGTCGCTGGGGCGGAGCTCGAGGCCGAGCTGCGGCAGCGCGAGCCACGGATAGACGACCGGGCGCGCGCCGCCATCGCCGAGGGCGCGATCGGCCTGCCCGTAGCGGTTCGCGTCCTTGTCGAGCTGGTTGCAGTAGCGGAACGTGCCCGCCGGATCGTTGGGCCCGACGCAGGGCGCGTAGCCGTCCGGGTCGCTGGGGTCGCCGCTCGCTGGGTAGGCCTGCGTCCGGTAGAGGTCGCCGATCACCGAGAAGCCCACACCGAGCCCGCCGCCCAGGCGAAAAGACACGCGCTCGGCGTCGTCGAGCGGGAAGCGCCACATGAGCTCGGCGGTGGCGACGAGCGCCACGAGATCGCTCTCGACGATCTCCCACTCGGTGTCGGGCGTGCCGCGTGGCTTGAACGGGAAGGGGCCGGTGACCAAGCTCTGCGCACCGAGCGAACCCACGAAGTCGAGCCTCCGTGAGACGGGCACGTCGAGGGTGAGCGCGCCGCCCGGCAGGTAGGCGGTCGTGCCTCCCTCGCCGACGACGCTCATGAGGAAGCTCGGAAGGAGCAGGCCGCGGTAGCGCGCACCGATCCAGACGCGCGGCGGTCCGTCGTGGTGCTCGTCGTCCGCGGGCTCGGGGCTCGGCGCAACGCTCGGCCGCACCGCCTCGCCCAGCGGGCGCAGCGTCACGACGAGGCGCCGGTGCCCGCCCTCGGCGAGCAGGATCTCCTCCTCGTGGGGCGCGTAGCCCTCGGCCTCCACGCGCAGCACCACGCGCTCGTCGGGCGGCGCGAGGATCGCGAGCGCAGGGTCGACCACACGCCGCCCGAGGCGCACCGTCGCCGAGCTTCCCTCGGGGCGGAGCTCGAGCTCCACGGTGGGGATGCGCTCGAGCAGACGTCCGGCCTCCTCCCCCGCCTGCGCGTGCGCCTTGCGGTCCTCGGCCGACCAGCTGCGGTCGCTCTTCTCGCGCGCGAGGTTCGACCAGATGTCGTGCGCCAGGAGCAGCTCACCGAGCGACACGTGGCAGCGCGCGAGCGCGGCGGCCGTCGACGGGCGATGCTCCGCCGCTTCGGCTCGCTCGAGGAGCGGCACGGCGGCCACGCAGTCGCCTTCTCGCGCGAGCTCGATGCCCGACTTCGGAGCGCCGCGACGCGCTTGCGCGAAGCTCGTCGCAGCTGCGAGCGCCTCCGCGACGAAGGCGAGCACGGCCACGAGCGCGCGAGCGCGCGTCGACGCAGAGAGGGTCTGCACTCAGCGCCTCGGGCTCGCGGACGAAGCGCGCGAGAGCGCGTCGCGCGACGCACGACGCGGGGCCTCGGGCTCGGGTGACGAGGGACGAAAGCGCGGGAAGGGCACGGGGGTCGGTGGTATCGTACCGCGCGGATGAGCGATTTGCCCGGCGAGCGGCCCCGCATCCTCGTCGTCGACGACGAGAAGGTGATCCGCGAGATGCTCGCCGAGTTCCTCGGCATGGAGGGCTACGAGGTCCACACCGCCGAGGACGGCGTGCAGGCCGTCTCGGAGCTCGCGCAGCAGCGCTTCGATCTGGTGGTGAGCGACCTCAAGATGCCGCGCATGGGCGGCATCGCTCTGCTCGACGAGGTCGCCAAGGCCTCGCCCGACGCGCTCACCGTGATCATGACGGGCTTCGGCACCGTGGAGACGGCGATCGACGCCATGAAGCGCGGCGCCTTCGACTACGTGCTCAAGCCCTTCAAGCTCGACGAGGTCGTGCACGTCTTGAAGCGCGGGCTCGAGAAGCAGCGGCTCTCGCGCGAGAACCTGCGACTGCGCGAGGCGCTCTCGCTCTACAAGGTGAGCGAGGCCATCGCCTCGAGCCTCTCGCTCGAGGAGGTGCTCGCGACCGTGGCCGACAGCTGCGTGCACGAGCTCGCCGCCGATCTCTCGTGGACCTTCCTCGACGACGGCGAGGGCGGGACCTACGAGCGGCAGCGCCTCCTGGGGCCCGGCCTGCCGGTGGGCGCCGAGCCGGGCGAGCTCGATCAAGCCGCCGTGTCGGCGGCGCTCAGCGAGCGAGGGCTCGTGCTCGAGTCGGACGACCGGCTCGCGCGCTACTTCCGCGTGCTGCCGAGCCCGCGGCCGCGCTCGGTGATGGGCGTGCCACTGCGCATCGCGGCGCGCACGGTGGGCTTCTTGTTCGCGGCCTCCTTCGCGCCGGGCAAACGCTTCGACGAAGGCCAGCGCAAGCTGCTCAGCATGATCGCCTCGCGCGCCGCGGCGGCGATCGAGAACGCGCGCCTCTACGAGGACCTCCAGGCGACCTTCCAGCAGACGATCGAGGGGCTCGCGAAGGCCATCGACAAGATGGACCCGTACACCGCCGGGCACAGCGATCGTGTCGCCACCTACGCGGTGTTCCTCGCCACGCAGCTCGGCCTCTCGAAGGCCGAGATCGAGATCGTCCGCCACAGCGCGCTGATGCACGACATCGGCAAGATCGGCTGCGTGCTCAGCCTCAACAAGCCGGGCAAGCTCACGCCCGAGGAGTTCGATCGCTTCAAGGCGCACCCCGGCTACGGGCGGGACATCCTCGAGCCCATCAAGTTCCTGCGCCCGCTCATCCCCGGCGTGCACCTCCACCACGAGCGCTGGGACGGCCGCGGCTACCCGCTCGGGCTCGTGGGCGAGTCGATCCCGATCGTCGCGCGCATCATCTCCGTCGCCGACACCTACGACGCGATGACCAGCGATCGCTCCTACCGCCGCGCCTTGCCCCACCAGGTGGCCGTGGCGGAGATCAAGCGCTGCGCAGGCACGCAGTTCGACCCCGGCGTGGCGCACGACTTCCACGCGCACATCGACGGCTACCGCGCAGAGCAGGCGCTCGCCGGCAAGAAGCCCCCCACCTGAGCGGACCCGTGAAGCGCCGCCCAGCCCACGCCTTTCACCTCGGTCGCCGACGCTACGAGCCCGTGCACGCGCTACAGCACGAGCTGCTCGCGCTGCGCACCGAGCAGCGCATCGGCGACGTCGTGCTCCTGCTCGAGCACGAGCCGGTCGTCACCTCCGGCCGCAGCGCCAAGGGCGGGAACGTGCTCTACACCGCGGAGGCGCTGCGTGCGCGCGGCGTCGATCTCGTCGACACCGGGCGCGGCGGCGACGTCACCTTCCACGGTCCGGGTCAGCTGGTCGGCTATCCGATCCTCGATCTGAAGCCGGACCGACAAGACCTCCGCCGCTACGTGCGACAGCTCGCCGAGCTGATGATCCTCGTCGCGCGCGAGCACGGTGTGGAGGCCGGCACGGTCGACGGGCTCATCGGCGTGTGGGTCGATCGCGACCGGCCCGAGGTCTGGGCGACCGCGCCGTGGGCGACGACGCTCGCGAAGATCGGCGCGATCGGCGTGCGCGTCTCGCGTTGGGTCACGATGCATGGCTTCGCGCTCAACCTCGACGTCGATCTCGCTTACTTCGATCTCATCGTGCCCTGCGGCATCCGCGAGCACCCAGTCGCCTCGCTGCGCTCGCTCACGGGGGCGGCGCCGAGCGTGGCCGAAGCCGCGCGCGCGCTCGCGCCCAAGCTCGGCGAGGCCCTCGAGCTCGAGGTCGGCCCCGTGCACGAGCTGTCCGAGCTCCGCGACGACGAGCTCTCCGAGCGCATCCGCGCCATCGCCCACCCGAGCGGCTCGGACGCGCTGCCAGGTGTACGCACGACGTCGAACGAGGCGAGCCCATGAGCACCCAGACTGGCGACGACCTGCCCGCGCGCTGCCCTCGCTGCGGTGGACTGCCCGCAGCGCCGCGCAAACCGACCCCTGCGAATCCCTTCTTGCCCAAGCCGCGCGCGCGCCCCACCTGCGCCGACTGCGGGCTCGATTTCGTGAAGGGCGCCGTGCCTTGGGGCCCGGGCGATCGGCGCCCGTCGAGCGCCGAGGAGCGCTAGCTGCGTGCGCGCGCCAGCGGCGCCGCGCCCCCGCGCTCTCCGGCGCGTCGCTCCTGCCGCGCTGCTGCTCCTCGTCGCGGTGGGCGCGCTCGCGCCCGAGCTGATGCTCCGGCTCGCCGGGGCGCGCGCGACGAGCTGCCTCCGCCAGACGCGCGCGGTGCGCGGAGAGCGCCTGCCGGACTGCGGCAGCTTCGTGGGCGACTTCCGGCTGCCCGCGCGGGCGCCGTGGACGAGGCGCGACGCGACGCTCGCCGCCGAGGAGCTGGAGGCCAGGCGCGCGCTCGACGCCTACGTCGACGCAGCGGTCGGCGCGCCGGATCCTGGCGCGCTCGCGGCGCACGCCGCCTGGGTCGATCGAGAGCACGACCGCGTGGCCGACGGCTCCGGGAGGCTGTGGCTCGAGGAGCTCGGGCCGCGCGTCGCCGCGCCGTCGCTGGGTGAGCTCGCCGCGACGCTCGGCGATCGTGCGCGCCTGCTCGAGCGACCGGAGCGCTTCGACGCCTGGCCGGTGCGCGTCGCGGCGCTCGACGCCGCGATGCTCGAGGCCGACTTCGACCGCGTCGACGAGATCGCGCGCCGCTTCGCGGAGTGGGATCCGCGCGACGCCGACCTCAGGACCCAGGTGGGCGCCGCCCTGTGCCTCGCCTCGCCGACGCAGGGGCTCGAGCTGCTCGAGCGCGTGCCGGGCGATCGCGCCGCCAAACGCAGCGCCAACATCGCCCGAGACTACGGCGAGGTCTGGGCCGTGACGCTCGCCTGCGCGGCGCGCGCGGGGCTCGTCGCGCCGGAGCCACCCACAGCTGGGAACGCCGGGATCGCCGACCGACCGGAGACCTGGCTGCCGAGCGCGCTGCGCACCACGAAGGACGCTACCGAGCGGGCGCGCCGCCTCCACGAGGCCATCGAGCGGCTCGAGCGCCACGACGAGCACGGCGTATCGCCCTGGCTCGACGGCGCGCGCGCCGCCTTGCTCGCCGCGGTGCTGCACGCCTCGCGCGACGAGCTCGACGAAGCGCGGCTCGCCGTCTTCGCGCGACCTCGCGCCGAGCGAGGCGAGCCAGCGCTCGGTCCGAGCAGCCTCTGGCTCGGCGAGCTGCTCCACGATCCACCCGGCCTCGAGCCGAGCGTGCCGGTCGCGTGGCTCGAGTCGGCCGCTGCGCGCCTCGCCGCCGCGGCGGCGCGACTCTCCAGCGACGACGCTCGGGCGACGCTGCGCGAGGGCGCGTCCGGCATGTACCTGCGCGCTGCACGCATGCACGCGCGCGCCGGCGAGGCCGCGTCGGCCCTCGCGATGCTCGAGCTCGCCCGGGAGCAGTCGCCGTTCGATCCGGCGCGTCTCAGGCTCTGGTCGGCGAGCCTCGCCTACGCGGCCGGGGCGCGCGAGCAGGCGCTGCGCATCCTCGAGGCAGGCCCACCGAAGGACGCGGAGCACGCGCCGAGCGACGACCGAGCCACCGCGATGCGCACGCGGGCACGCAGCCTCGCGCTCGAGGTCCTCCTGCGCGCGTCGCTCGGCGACCCGAAGCGCGCCGCACAGCTCGCCGCGTTGCTGCCCGAGCTCGCCCGCTCGATCGACGATCCCGAGACCTCGCTCGAAGTCGCGACGGTGGCGCTCGCCTTCGCACCCGAAGCCCTGCGCGCCGAGGCGCCCGAGGCTCCACCGTGGCTCGGGCTCGCCGACCCGCAACGTCGCTGGGCCGCGAGCGCGGGAGGGCGACCGCGCGATCTGCTCGCGAGCTACGCGCGCGCGCTCGGCGCGGCCTCGCCGGAGCGGCGCGCCTTCCGCTACCAGAGCTTCGAGCAGCGGGGCGACGCTCCACGCTTCGCGCTGCCGTGGGTCCTCGTGCAGGGCGCGCTGCTCGATCCCGATGCGAAGAGCGACGCCACCGAGACCTGGCTCGACGCCGCGATGGCGATCGACAGGCGACGCAGCTCGCTGTCGAGCTACGCCTTCGTGCGCCTCGAGGCCGCGCGCATGCGAGGCGACGCCGGCTCGGCCGAGCGCTGGCGTGGGCGCCTCGAGGTGCTGCGGCGCATCGCGACGAGCGACGACACCCTCGAGCTCGCTGGCTTCCTCGGCCTCTGAGCGCCGGGCCTCGGGCGCGGGTGCGCTACCTTCGCGTCTTCGCACGAGGCGCCCGACGGTTCTTCGGCGCCGCCGTCACACGCGAGGGCCCTCGAGCGACTACCCTCTCGACCATGCAGGCCTCGCTCCCCCTCGCCGCGGCGCTCAGCGCGAGCTTGCTCGCTGGCTGCCAGGGCCTCGCCTCGCAGCCGGAGCAGCGTCCGAGCGCGCTCGGCGCGAGCTCGAGCTCGAGCAGCCACCTCGGCTCGCAGCCGAAGAGCCGCGTCGCGCCACCGCCCGTCGAGGTGCAGGACCCGCGCAGCGCGCCCGACGCACCCACCCCCGGCGGCGCGCTGCGTGCGCCCAGCGACGAGGAGCTGGCGCGCTACGCGTGGCTCGTGCCCGACGCGCGCATCCGCTCGCTCGAGGCGAGCCTCCCCGAGCCTCCCGGCTTCCAGCGTGTGCCGCTCGCCGACGCGAGCTTCGGGTCCTTCTTGCGTGGGCTGCCGCTGCGCGGCCCCGACGCCGAGGTGCGCGCCCACGACGGGCGCTTGCTGCGCGCCGCCGATCACCGCGGGGTGGCCGCGGTCGTCGAGCTCGACGTATCGAAGAGCGATCTGCAGCAGTGCGCCGACACCGTGCTGCGCATGCACGCCGAGTGGCGCTGGTCGCGCGGCGAGCAGCTGCGCGCCGCCTACCAGTTCACGAGCGGCGACCTCGCGAGCTTCGCCGCTTGGGCTCGCGGAGAGCGCCCCGTCGTCGAAGGCGCCAAGGTGCGCTGGGCGCAGAAGGCCGCGCCCGCGAGCGATCGTGCGAGCTACCGCCGCTGGCTCGAGCTGGTCTTCACGTACGCAGGCACGGTGTCGATCGCGCGCGAGGGCGCGCGCGTGGAGCGCGCCGAGCTCGCGCCCGGCGACTACTTCGTCCTGCCCGGCGGCCCGGGCCACGCCGTGCTGGTGCTGGATCTCGCGTCCGACGCCTCCGGAGCGCGGCGCGCGCTGCTCGGCCAAGGCTTCATGCCCGCCCAAGACATGCACGTGCTGCGCGACGCGAGCGGCAGCGCCTGGTTCTCGCTCGAGGGCGAGGCCGTCGACACGCCCTTCTGGCCCGAGCCCTTCCCCTGGTCGTCTCTGCGCAGGCTTCCGCTTCGCTGAGCGCGCGGCTCGGCTACGCTCGCGCACCGGATCCCGTCCTTCGATGCGCGCTCGCTCCGCCCTGCTCTCGGCCCTCTTCACGATCTGTTCCTCACCTGGCGCAGCCTGGGCCGACGACGGCGAGTGGCACGTGGGGGTCTCGGTCGGCTATGCGAGCCTCTTGCGCAGCGAACAGCCCAGCCTCGACGGCGTCGGCACCGCGCTCGAGCTCCGCTACGGCCTGCACGAGGCGCTCGACGCCTTCGTCGAGCTGCAAGGCAGCGGACACCCCGAGGGCGCGCTCAGCTACGGCGCCACGGGCGGCATCCTCTACGTGCTCGACGTCACGCGCTTCGTGCCGAGCTTCGGGCTCGCCGCAGGCGTCGTGGACGTCGTCACGGAGAGCTGCCCCCCCACGGTGCTCGAAGACGGCAGCGAGGGTCCGCCGGTCTCGGCCTGCGGTCACTCCTTGCGCCCCTCGCTCGGCGTTCCTTTCAGCTTCGACTACCGGCTCGTGCCCGAGCTGCTCGTCGGCCTGCACGGTCGCTACGCCTTCCTGCTCGGCAGCCCCGCGACCTCGCAGCTCTACCTCGGCGCACACGCCGGGCTCGTGTTCTGACCGCCGCCGCCTCGCTCGGGCGGCCGTTCGTCCGGCGCCGCCCGCACCAAAGAAGAAGGGCCCGAGCCTGAGCTCGGACCCTCCATCGTGCCCAAGCGACCGCCGCGGGTCGCTCGGGTCTCTCCCGAAGGTTCAGCCGCCGGGCAGCATCGTGGGCTCGCACACGTCAGCCGTGCAGTCTTCGCTGCGCGGCGCCATGTCGGCGCACTTGTCGTTGATCTGCAGGCCCCAGCTGCAGAAGTTCAGGTAGTGGAAGCCGTCGATGCGCGTGAAGGTCATGCCGGGCGCCTGCGTGTCGTAGTCGAGGCTGGCGTGGCAGATGTTCGAGCTCGCCAGGTAGCCGCGGTAGGAGACCTTGTTGCCGACCTCGACGCCGTTCGCGAGCTTGATCACACCGAAGTCGCCGACGACGGCGGCTTGGGTGCTGTCGTGCGCCACGTTCTCGAGGCGTACCTTCACGGCGCCCCACTGATCGTGGAAGGCCTTGTCGGTCGTGCTGGCGAGCTTGGCGGCGTCGGCGCCCGAGAGCACCGCGGGCGTGGGCACCGCGGCGGTGCCCTTGAGCTCCGCCTTGCAGACCTGGCCGAGCTGCAGCATGCCGACCTGGTTGTCGGGGTTGGGCGCGGAGCAGTTCGGTGGGTTGGGGAAGACCGCCGTGACGCCCACGAGGTCGAGCACGTCGCCGGGCTTCACGTTGTCGGGGATCTTGTCGCCGGCCGGCTCGACGCCGAGCACCGGACAGAAAGCCGTATTCCCGCCCTCGGGCACCTTGGCGGGCGTGCCGTAGCTCAGCGCGAGCAGTCCGGTGTTGGGGCCGGTCGTCGTGAGGCCGGGAGCCGACACGAACACACCCCAGAGGCAGGAGCCGGTGCTCGACTTGGAGACGAGCCACTTCTGGCTCATCGCGACGACGCCGTTGACGCTGACCTTCACGCCCGGGCCGACGGCGCCGGTCGTGATCTGCTGCACGGTCTGCTCCGGGCCCTCACAGCCGACGATCGCGCCGCCGCCCTCGCCGGTCGAGCCGCCGTCACCCGTGGAGCCTCCGTCGCCGCCGCCGGCACCCGGGCTCGAGCTGGTCGACGAACCAGCGCCCGCGCCGGAGCCGTCGCCGCCGTCGCTCCTGCAACCAGCGAGCGCGCCCATCGAGACGATCACACCAAAACCAGCGCCGAGCGCGACACGAGCGAGAGACATCCGGACCTCCATGCACCGCCGCAGTCTCGCGTGGCAAAGCGATGCCACCGCGGCTGCCGGTTCGACTTCGCTTAGCACGGCCGCCCGCCAGAAGTGTGACGCTTCGACGACGATCCCCGACCGGAGCAGCTTCCCAGCGGCGCGGCGCTCGGAGCCACCACCTGGGGTAGGCGCAGTCCGAGCTCAGCTGCCCGCAGGGCCGGACGGCTGCCCCGCGCCCTCGGTGATCGCGGCGGGGTCGAGGTGCAGCCCGAAGGCCTCGTGCAGGGCGCGCACGGCGAGCTCGGTGTACTTGGTCGCGACCAGGCAGCTGACCTTGATCTCGCTCGTCGAGATCGCCTGGATGTTGATGCCGTGCTCGGCGAGCACGTGGAACATCTTGGCCGCGACGCCGGCGTGCGAGCGCATGCCCAGGCCCACGATCGACACCTTCGCGATGTCCTCGTCGAAGCGCGCGTCGAGCGCGCCGACGCGCTCGGCCACCTCGGCGATCACCTCGCGCGTGCGGACCAGATCGTTCTTGTTCACCGTGAAGGTGACGTCGGTGCGCAGCCCCGTGTCGCCCGGCAGACGCTCGGCGCTCGACACGTTCTGGATGATCATGTCGACGCTGACGTTGTGCACCGCGAGCGCGCCGAAGACGTCGGCGACGACGCCGGGCTGGTCGCGCACGCCCACGAGCAACACGCGAGCCTCGCCCTTGTCGTAGGCCACGCCGGTGACGACGACGGCCTCGAGGCCGGCCTCGCCGGTGACGAGCGTGCCGGGCGCGGAGGAGAAGGAGCTTCGGACGTGCACGGGGACGTTGTACTTCATGGCCATCTCCACGCTGCGGATCTGCAGCACCTTCGCGCCGAGCGACGCGAGCTCGAGCATCTCTTCGTAGCTGATGCGCTCGATCTTGCGCGCCTCGGGGCAGACGTTCGGGTCGGTCGTGTACACACCGTCGACGTCGGTGAAGATCTCGCAGACGTCGGCGCCGAGCGCGGCGGCGATCGCGACGGCGCTCGTGTCGCTGCCACCACGGCCGAGCGTGGTGATGTTGCCCTCGTCGTCGACGCCCTGGAAGCCGGCGATCACGGCGATCTCGCCCTCGGCGACCGCCTCGAGCACCTTCTGCGCCTCGATGGCGCGGATGCGCGCCTTGGTGAAGGCGTTGTCGGTGAGCACCTTCATCTGGTGGCCGAGGAAGCTCTTGGCCCGACCGCCGAGCGCCTGCACCGCGATGGCCATGAGCGCGCTCGAGACCTGCTCGCCCGTCGCGGCGATGGCGTCGATCTCTCGGCCGCTCGGCGCCGGGTGCAGCTCCTTCGCGAGCCGCAGCAGGCGATCGGTCTCGCCCGCCATCGCGCTCACGATCACCACCACCTGATGGCCCTCGCGCTGGGTCGCGAGCGAGCGAGCCGCTGCGTTCTTGATGCGCTCGATGGAGCCCATCGAGGTGCCGCCGAACTTCTGGACGATGAGCGCCATGGGAGCTGTGTGCGCGACCTCTGTCTCGGTTGCTGCGCCGCGTCAACGTGGTAGTCCCGGACCATGACGAGGAACGAAGCCGAGCCCGAGCAGGCCGCCTCCCGGGCACGGAAGAACGGCGACCGCGTCCACGACTGGCCGCTCGAGCTCGGCCTCGAGGCGCGCTTCGTCGAGGTCGGCGACGGCACGCGCCTGCGGGTGCTCTTGGGCGGCGCCGAGCGCGGTCCACGCCTGATCTTCGTGCACGGCTTCCCGCAGAACGCCGCCGAGTGGCGCAAGGCCGCCGCGCTCTTGGGCGAGCGCTACCGCGTCGTGCTCTACGATCTGCGTGGCTACGGAGCGAGCGAGCTCGGCCGGAGCGAGCGCTACGATCTCGACACGCTCGCCTCCGATCTCGAGGCGGTGATCGACGCCACGCGGAGCGAAGGCGATCCGAGCCTCGCGCCGCTCCTCTGCGCGCACGACTGGGGCGGCCCCATCGCCTGGCACGTCGTCGGCCGCTCACCCTCGCTCGTGCGGGGGCACGTCTCGGTCAACGGCCCCCACTACGCCGCCTACGCGCGCGACCTCGCCGAGACCTCGGATCAGCGCGCACGCGCCTGGTACACGGTCGTCTTCCAGATCCCTGGCGTCGAGCACGCCCTCAGCGCGAAGGGCGCCGCCGCGATCGCGTGGATGCTGCGCCGCTCCTCGCCGCCTGGGCTCTTCTCGGACGAGGACCTCGAGCTCTACCTCGCCCCGATGCGCGATCCTGCGCGCCTGCGTGCGGCGCTCTCCTACTACCGCAGCGCCGCGCGGCGCCTGCTCACGGCGAAGAGCGGCGTCTTCGAGGCGCCCACCGTCACGGTGCCCACGATCATCGTCTGGGGCGAGCGCGACGCGGCCCTCGTGCGCACGGCGCCCGACACGATCCAGGCCCACTACTGCCCCACCGCGGAGATCCGGCGCATCCCGGCCTCGCACTGGGTGCCCGAGGAGAGCCCCGAAGTGGTCGCCTCCGCCCTCGAGGACCTCGACGCGCGCACCCGCCCCTGAGTGTCGGCGGGCGCGCCGCGGAGCCGAGGCCGGCGCCGGGCGAGCGGCACGGAGCCGGCTCGAGCGCGAGCCGATCCCGGGAATGCCCGCGGCGGACGCGGGTTCTGGGGCGGCGGTTGACAGCGATCCGCACGGAACTAGGATGCCGCCGCGCCGGGGTGGGCCTTCCCCCCGGTGCGACGCACCACGAGCTCGGCCGCCCCTCCGGGCGGTGCGGCTCCTCCGCTTCGGTGGCTCCTCTTCCTTCTCCGGCCAGGCCGCCGCCCCTCCGGGGCTGGGCCAGGCGCCCTCTGGAAGACCCGCCGACGCGGAGCAACGGCTCTGCCGCGGTCGTCGTGTGCTACGCGGGGCTCGAGGGGTGCAGTACCCCTCCCCGCATCGGGCCGCTCTCAGGGGCCTGGCTCCACTTCCACCCACGGCCGTCGCGGCGCGCGTAGCGCTCGATGGCCTGCCCTCTCGTAGGGAGGTCGCTTTGGCTACCGACGTGATGATCGAGGCGAAGGGGCTCAGCAAGCTCTACGGGCCCTTCCGCGCACTCGACAAGGTCAGCTTCCAGGTGAAGCGCGGCGAGGTCGTGGGCTTTCTCGGACCGAACGGTGCGGGCAAGTCGACCACGATGCGCATCCTCACCTGCTTCATCTCCGCCACGGGCGGCACGGCGAAGGTGCACGGCGTCGACGTGTTCGACGACCCGCTCGAGGTGCGCCGCAAGATCGGCTACCTGCCCCAGCGCGCGCCGCTCTACGGCGAGATGACGGTCTGGGACTACCTCCAGTTCACCTCCGACATGCGCGGGCTCGACCCGAGCACCTTCAAGTCGCGCATGAAGCGCATCGTCGAGGTGTGTGGCCTCGCGAAGGTGCTCGGCAAGGACATCCGCCAGCTCTCGCACGGCTACCGCCAGCGCGTCGGGCTGGGGCAGGCGCTCGTGCACGACCCGCCGATCCTCATCCTCGACGAGCCGACGAGCGACCTCGACCCCAACGAGAAGGCCGAGGTCATCCGCTACATCCAGGAGATCGGCAAGGACCGCACCGTCCTGCTCTCGACGCACAACCTCGCCGAGGTCGAGGCCGCCTGCGCCCGCGCGATCATCGTCTCGAAGGGTCGCGTCGTCGCCGACGGCCCGCTCAGCGACATCCGCGCCAAGAGCGGCACCGTGCGCTACCTCGTGACGATCCACGAGCAGAAGCTCTACGAGGGCAGCGAGGCTTACCGCGCAGGCTCCACGCGCCGTCCCCCCTCGAGCGACGAGGTCTCCGAGGCGCTCGGCGCGCTGCCGGGCGTGCAGCGCGTGCGCGAGCTGCCCACCGACGACAAGGCCCACGCCTTCGAGCTCTCCGGAGCTCTCGGCGGCGATCTGCGCGAGGCGATCTTCCAGCTCGTCGTGCAGAAGGGCTGGCTCCTGCTCGAGATGCGCCGCGAGTCGCAGACCCTCGAGGACGTCTTCAAGGCCCTCACGCGCGGCGACGAGCGCGCCGACCGAGGTCGGCCGCTGCTCGCGGAGGACGACGACGCCGCGGCCGTCGGCGGTGCGGCAGCCGGTGCCGCGGCCCTTGCGAGCGCAGCCGACGAGGACGAGGACGAGGACGAGGACGAGGACGAGGACGAGGCCGACGAAGGCGACGACGACGCTGCCGAGGAGAACGGCGGCGACGACGAGAGCGACGGCGACGACGAGAACGACGACGACGGCGACGACGACGACGCTGACGACGACGCCAAGGGCAAGAAGGACGGACGATGAGCGCCACCCTCACCATCGCGAAGCGCGAGCTCCGCGCGAACTTCGACTCTCCGGTCGCCTACGTGGTGATCTGCCTGTCGCTGATCGCCCTCGGCTTCACCTTCTTCTACTACGAAGGCGGCTTCTGGCAGGCGAACCGCGCCAGCTTCGAGATGCTCTTCGTCTACCTGCCGCGCGGCCTCTCCTGGGTCGTGATCCCGGTGCTCACGATGCGCCTCATCGCAGAGGAGCGCCGCGCCGGCACGCTGGAGATGCTCATCACCCTCCCGGTGAAGGACCACCAGGTCGTGCTGGGGAAGTTCCTCGGCACCTGGGCCGTCGTGCTCGGCCTCATCGCGTCGACGCTGCTCTTCCCGGTGCTGATGTTCAAGTTCTGGCACCTGGGCACGCTCGACTGGGGCCCGATCTTCGCGGGCTACATCGGGCTCGTGTTCTACAGCGCGGCGGCGGTGTCGCTCGGGCTGCTCGTCTCCTCGCTGACGGAGAGCCAGATCATCGCCTTCTTCGTCACCTGGCTGCTGCTGCTCGCCTTGCACATCTCGGGCATGTTCATGAACAGGGTCGACGACCCGAGCCTGCAGCAGATCCTGGCGTTCATCAGCTTCGATGCGCGCCTCGTGTCCTTCTCGCGCGGCCTGGTGACGACCCGCGACCTACTCTACTTCGCGTCGATCGCGGCGATGAGCCTCATGGCCTCGTTCCGCGCCCTCGAACGCCGCAAGTGGTCCTGAGCGACAGGGAGAACCGAGAGCCATGGAACGCAAGGCGAAAGCAGCCACTCAGACCGGCCTCTACCTCCTCATCGTCGCGGCGATCCTCGTCGTGGCGAACCTCATCAGCTTCCGGAGCTACCAGCGCTTCGACATGACGAAGAACGAGCGCTTCACCCTCTCGAAGGGTTCGGCGCGCCTCGTCTCCGAAGGGCTCAAGCAGGAGCTGACCATCGACGTCTACGCGACGCGCGGCCTCGCGAAGAACGAGATCTTCGTCCAAGACCTCTCCGATCTGCTCAAGGAGTACGAGAAGGCCTCGCAGGGCAAGCTCAAGTTCAGCGTCATCGAGCCCAAGAGCGAAGAAGAGAAGGAAGCCGCCAAGAAGGAGGGCCTCCAGGAGGCGCTCTTCGGCGAGGGCAGCGAGACGGCCGATCAGACGACGATCGGCAAGGGCTTCATGGGCCTGGTGTTCAAGTACGGCACCGAGAAGGACGTCATCCCCTTCTGGCCGCCCAACGACACGCAGGGCATCGAGTTCTTCATCACGAACAAGATCCGCGAGATCCGCGACCGCGCCGACAAGATCGAGCAGAAGTTCGGCATCCTCACGGGCAAGGACGAGATCAAGCTCACCGACGCGAACCTGTTCCCCGGCCCGCAGGGGCCGTCGATCAGGCAGGTCATCGAGGAGTACCTCAAGTTCTACAAGTTCGAGGACGTCGATCTCCAGGGCGGCGAGGCCGAGATCAACAAGGAGCTCGTCGGCCTCATCATCACGCAGCCCGGCAAGCCCTTCACCGACAAGGAGCTGCGTCGCATCGACCAGTTCCTCATGCTCGGCAACAAGGCCGTCGTCGTCATCGCAGGCGCGGTGAACATGAAGGCCTCGGACGCCTCGATGAAGGCCACGCTCGACACCCACGGCCTCGAGAAGCTGCTCGACGGCTACGGCATCGAGATGAAGAAGGAGGCCATCCTCGACTGGGGCCGCTCGATCTCGATCCCGGCGCAGACGCAGATGGGCCAGCCGATCTGGCTGCGCGCCCCCGGCATCGTGCAGGTCATGGCCGACGAGCGCTACGAGGGTGAGCAGCAGCTGCTCGACAACGCCTTCGCGCCCTTCTTCCGCGTCGAGGAGATCTCCTTCCCCTTCCCGTCCACGCTCGTGCCCCACCCCGAGAAGCAGCCCGAGGCGAAGCTCAAGGTCGTCGCACGCTCCACGCCGCGCACGACGGTGGAGACGAGCGAGACGCTCAGCATGAAGTACTCGGACAAGTGGTCGCCCAAGGGCGAGTACGGTCAGCGCGCGATGGCGATCGCGGTCGAGGGTGTGCTCGCGAGCGCCTTCTCGGGCGGCGACAACCAGGGCGTCGAGGCCGCGGCGAAGTCGGCGGCGCCGAGCCGCCTGCTCGTGGTCGCTTCGCCCCAGCTCTACGCCAACCCCTTCGCGCGCGCGGGCAACCCGCCGCCGATGCCTCCCCAGCTCGCCATGATGGGCCAGATGGGCGGCGATCGAGAGCTGCAGATGGTCGCGCGCGACTACTTCGACCGCTACTTCCGGCCGATGATCTTCACCTTCAAGAACACGCTCGACTGGATGGCCGGCGACGCCGACCTCATCGCGGCGAGCGCGAAGCTGCTCGGCGAGCCGAACCTCAGCTACTCGGACATCGAGAAGCCGAGCAACGTCGCCGAGGAGGTCAGCGAGGAGGAGATGGCGAAGAAGATGGAGAGCTACCGCGCCGAGCGCGCGGCCACGCAGAAGAAGGTCCAGTGGACGCTGACCTTCCTGCCGGCGGCGCTCTTCGCGGCCTACGGCCTTCTCCGCTGGCGCATGCGCGAGGCCGCCCGCGACAAGGAGCTGCTCGCCTGAGTCGGGCCACGGCCGAGCGCCACGCTCGGTCGTGCCCACCCCCGCGGGCCGCGCTCCGGCGCGGCCCCTCTCGAACGACGAACGAAAGACGATAGCGATGAAGACGGAGCTGAAGATCTACGCCGCCCTCGCGGTGCTGGCGCTCCTCGCTGGCGGCTTCTGGTACACGAACTCCACCCAGAAGGCCGAGCGTGAGACGCGCTCGACCTCGACGAGCAAGGCCGGCCTGCCGACGATCACGCTCGCCCAGGCCGACGTCGACGCGCTGACGAAGCTCGAGCTCACCCCCGGCGGCGACAAACCGAAGGTCGTGCTCGAGAAGAAGGGCGACAGCTGGGAGATCGTCGAGCCCACGCAGGCGAAGGCGAACATCGCCGACGTGCGCAGCCTGCTCGACAACCTCAAGGAGCTGAAGATCACCGAGGCGATCGACCGCAGCGCGGGCGCCTACGAGCAGCACGACGTGGCCGACGGCAAGGGCATCCGCCTCGCGGCCTTCGCGGGCGAGGGCAAGAAGCTCGAGGCCGTCTTCGGCAAGAGCGGCACGCGCGGCCAGCTCGTGCGCGTCGTCGGCACCGACGGCGTCTACGTCGTGACGGGCTACTCGCCCTTCCTCTACTCGAAGGACGCGAAGGGCTGGCGCGACAAGAGCATCGTGAAGTTCGAGGACGGCAACGTCATCAGCGTCGAGATCGACAACAGCCACGCGAGCTACTCGTTCACCAAGAACGAGGACAAGTGGACCGGCAAGCGCACGCTCAAGGCCAAGACCGACAAGAAGGACAAGGCCGACAAGAAGGACGCGAAGTCCGACAAGGACTGGACCGCCTTCGAGGGCGCCAAGGTCGGCGACATGCTGCGCGCCTTCAAGGCGCTGAACGCCATCGACTTCGCCGAGGAGGGCGCCGACACCGGCGTCGACGACGCGGCGGCGAGCGGCGGCAAGCTGCGCATCAAGCTGAAGGACGACGCGGGTGACTACACCCTGCTCGTGGGCAAGACGCAGAAGGGCGCCAACCGCTTCGTGAAGCGCGAGGGCGGCGACGGCACGATCTTCGTCGTCTCTTCCTGGGCTGCCGACTGGGCCGTGGCCGAGCCGAGCAAGTTCGAGAAGAAGGCCGACGCGAAGCCGGGCGAGGGCGAGGCCCACGGCGAAGACGACGGCCACGGGCACGGCGACCCGGGCTTCGACCTCAACCTCGAGTAGACGGATGCGCGCTTCCTACCGCTGGCTGTGTGAGCTCCTCCCTGGCCTCGACGCGATCCCCGAAGGCGAGGTCGCGCGCCTGCTCACGGGCGCCGGGCTCGAGGTCGAGGGCGTCGAGCGCTACGGCGAGGCGAGCTCGGAGGTGCTGGTCGCGAAGGTCGTCGCCAAGGAGGCGCACCCGAGCCGCGCCAAGCTCAGCCTCGTGACGGTCGACCTCGGCTCGCGTACGCAGCGCGTGGTCTGCGGCGCACCCAACGTGCCCGAGCCCGGTGGTCTCGTCGTGCTCGCCCCGCTCGGCACCTACCTGCCGGCGAAGGACATGCGCATGGAGCCGCGCGAGATCGCCGGTGTGCTCAGCGAGGGCATGCTCTGCTCGGAGACCGAGCTCGGCTTGCGCGCCCAAGGCGGGCACGACGGCATCCTGATCCTGCCGCCGGGCACTGCCCTGCCGGGCACGCGGCTCTCGGAGGCGATCCCCCAGAGCTCCGACACCATCTACGAGATCGGCCTCACACCCAACCGCCCCGACGGCCTCGGTCACCTGGGCCTCGCGCGCGAGCTCGGCGTGCTCGCCGGCCTCGACTTCGCGCACACGGCCCCTCGCCCCTCGCGCACGAGCGCCGAGCTCTCCGTGGAGAAGCTCGTCTCGCTCCGCATCGACGACGAGGAGCGCTGCCCGATCTACGGCGCAGCCTACGTCGAAGGCGTGAAGGTCGCCCCTTCCCCGCTCGGTGTCGCGTGGCGCCTCGAGGCGCTCGGCATCCGCAGCATCTCCAACGTCGTCGACGTCACCAACCTCGTGATGCTCGCCTACGGACACCCGATCCACGCCTTCGATCTGGAGCGCGTGCGAGGCGCCGCGATCGTCGTGCGCCGCGCGAAGGAGGGCGAACCGCTCACGACGCTCGACGGCGTGGAGCGCAAGCTCGTCGCCGACGACCTCGTCATCGCCGACGGCGAAGGCCCGACCGCGCTCGCCGGCGTGATGGGCGGCGCGGGCAGCGAGATCCACGAGGGCACGAGCCGCGTGCTGATCGAGTGCGCGTACTTCCAGCCGCGCGGCGTGCGCCGCACCGGGCGTCGCCACGGCATGCACACCGAGTCGAGCCACCGCTTCGAGCGAGGCGTCGATCCCGGCGACGTCGAGGAGGTGCTCCAACACACGATGAGCTTGCTCGTCGAGCTCGCGGGAGGCACCGCCGCCGAAGCCACGAAGCGCGTGGGCAAGGGTTTGCCCGAGCGAGCGGCGATCCGCCTGCGCCACGCGCGCCTCGAGGCGCTCGTGGGCGCGCCCGTGCCTTGGAGCGAGGTGCTGAGGATCCTCGGTGCGCTCGGCGCGCGCCTCAGCTCGGAGGGCGAGGGCGAGGCCAGCTTCGTGCCGCCGACGCACAGGCCCGACCTGTCGCTGGAAGAAGACCTCATCGAGGAGGTCGTGCGTGTGCGCGGCATGGAGGCCGTGCCGCTCGCCGAGCCGTCGATCCGCCCGGCCGTCCCGCGCAACCGCAACGCCGTAGGAAAGAGGCTCAGCGCCGCCGCGCTCGAGCTCGGGCTCTCCGAGGCGCTCACCTTCGGCTTCACCTCGGTCGACGCGCTCGAGAAGATCGGCGCGCCGAAGCCCGCCTTCAAGCTCGAGAACCCGCTCAGCGAAGACCGCACGGTCATGCGCACCTCGCTGCTGCCGGGCCTGTTCGACGCCCTGCGCCGCGCACGGCGCTACGGCGTGGGCGACGTGCGCCTCTACGCCCAAGGCGCTCGTTTCCTCGAGGGAGGCGAAGACGGCCTCGCGCGCGAGGCGCGCTCCTTCGCGGCGGTCATCGCGGGCGAGCGCGACGCGGTGCTCGAGAAGCCCCAGCCGCTCGACGTCTACGACGCCAAGGGGCTCGCGATCGAGCTCGTCGAGCGCGCCACGCGCCGCGCTGCGCGTGCAGAGCACTGGTCCGACGGCGACCGACCCGGCTACCTGCATCCGCGTGGCGCCGCGCGTCTCTACGTCGGCGACGTGCTCGTCGGCTCCTTCGGGCCGCTGCACCCGAGCACCGAGCGCGCGCTCGACCTCGGCGGCGAGGCCTTCGTCATCGAGCTCGACCTCGAGGCGCTCGAGGCGCTGGGCGCGAAGACGCCTCGCTTCGCCCCGATCCCCACGCTGCCTGCGTCGAGCCGCGACCTCGCGATCGTCGTGCACGACGACGTGCTCGCGGGCGCGGTCGAGTCCGCGATCCGCGAGGCGGCGGGCGAGCTCTGCGAGTCGGTCGCGATCTTCGATCTCTTCCGCGGCGGCTCGGTCCCCGCCGAGCACCGCTCGCTCGCCTTCCACGTCGTCTACCGCGACCCGAAGGCCGCGACGGCGCCCGACGAGGCGCGCACGCTCACCGACGCCGAGGTCGATCAGCGTCACGCGGCCGTCGTGAAGACGGTGACCGAGCGCTTCGGTGCCGCGCTCCGCGCCTGAGCCGCTCTGGGGCCCACCCGGCCGGCAGCGCTCGCTCCTCACGAGAGCTCAGATCTCGTGCGGCGCGCGCTCGATGCGTCCGCCGGTGAGCGCCTGGTGCGCGACGACCAGGAAGTCGGTCGCCGTGAGCAGGCCCTCGAGGCGGCCCTCGTCGCTCACCACCGGCACGCAGTTGAGCTTCTGATCGATCATCAGCCCGACTGCGACCGAGGCCGGCGTGTCCGGGCGCACGGTGACGATGTGCCGGTTCATGATCTCGCCGAGCGGCTTGTCGGCGTGCTTCTCGAGCGACGCGACCACGTCGTGGCTCGAGACGATGCCCACGACGCGCTCGTTGGCGTCGACCACCGGCATGTGGCGGAAGGAGCCGAGCGTCATCTCGCGGATGGCCTGGCTCAGGGTGTCGGTCTCGCGGAGCGTGACGAGCGAGGTGCTCATCAGGTCCTCGCAGCTGCGGCTCTTCTTCATGGCAGGCCTCCACCGCCTCCCGTTGCATCGACCGTGCCCCGCCTCGCGAGGCCGCAATGCGCGCGCAGTCGTGGCGCCTCGACGCCCGGCCCCGCAAGGGCTGCGCAGCGCCTCGCAGCCCTTGCACCGGCGCGCTCGCGCAGCCGACCGCGAGCCGCCTCGGGCGCTCGCCGCGCGACGCTCCCTCCTCAGGCCGCGCGGGCCATCTCGATCTTCTCGCGCTGCCCCGCGCCGTGGAAGCGGCGCAGGCGGGCGAGCAGCAGCGCGTCGCGTGCGCCCACCCAGGCGTCTTCGATCGAGCCGATGAAGCGCGCCGCGAGCTCGTTGGCGAGCCGGTAGCGCGCGCCGGGCTCGGTGTGGGCCTCGTGCAGGTAGCGCACGCGCTCGAACATCGCCGCGCGCAGGGCCCGGAGGCGCCTGCGCTCGGCCTCGTCGCTCGCCGCACGCCCGATCGCTTCGGCGACGATGACGAACTTGTCGACCTCGGCCTGCAGCTCGAGCTCGAGCTGCGTCGCAGGCAGCCCGCGGCGCGCACGCTCGGCGAGGTAGACGAAGTGGCTCACGCCCTCGACGACCTGACACAAGAGATCGAGCGGCAGGCTGCCCTCCGCGCTCACGGCCTCGCTCGGCAGGTGCACGGCGATCGAGAGCTCGCCTTCGTCTTCGACGAGCTCGACGAGCTCTCGACCGTGCTCGCTCGCGCGCACGAAGGGATCGATCGCCGGGGTCTCGACCGCGTAGAGCCGCTCGAGGCGCGTCTGCAGTCGCGCGGGCAGCGAGGGCCTCGGACCCGCGTGCGGCTCGCTCTTCGTGCTCGCGGGCGGAGGCTTCGAGCGGCGCGACCTCGTCCCCGCGCCGCTCCGCATCAGTGCAGCCCTCCCGGGTTCTTCGCCGGCACGAGCCCCAGCTGGCCGAGCTCCGAGTGCAGCACGCTCGAGCGCGTCTTCTGCCAGCGCTCGTAGAGCGCGAGCACCCCCGCCTGACCGCGCGCGCTCTGCGCGAGCGCCCAGTCGCCGACCCAAGCGAGCACCTCGACGAAACGATCGAAGCCACGCGCGAGCTCGCCGAGCACGTCGAGGCCCGACCTCGGATCGTCGGCCCCCACGATCATGCCGGCCGCGCGACCATACGCTCCTCGGCCGACCTCGACGATGTAGCTGCGATCGGCGCTCGCCGCCTCTCGATGGAAGAAGCCGACCCCGTAGAGCACGCCGTCACCGAGCCGCTGCAGCCTGCGGAACCGCTCCGGACCACTGGCCTCGAGCGCGTCGCGCAAGAGGAAGGCGACAGGCTCGCTGAGCGGTGCTCTCGACTCGTGGTCGGGCTTGGCGAAGTCCGACAAGAGCTGCACGAGGTAGCGCTCGGTCGCGGCCGAAGGGGCGAGCTCGTGCGCACGCAGCGCTTCGCGCACGGGCTCGCTGAAGTAGTCGTCCAGGCTCGAGGCCAGAGCGATCGGGGACGTGTGCGTCGACATCGAAAACCTCCTGGAAGGTCCGGGCGGAGTCGAGGCGCCGTCTGCTCGCGGGTCAGACGCGCGCCTGACTGTCACTGAAGCTAGACGGACGACACACCCCTTGCCTCGCGCTCGGCAACGATCCGTCGCACTTTGTCGTCAGCACTCGAGCGCTGCGAGTGCCAGCGCCCTCGCGCCGAGACGGCCCCGAGACGCGCACACGGCGGAGCCTGTGCGCTCAGCGGCGCGAGATCGTATGTGTAGCAATCACCACGGGCTTCGCCTCGGGCGCGTCGGCGATGCCGATGGTCTTCGACGCAGCTGGCGGCAGGAGCCACATGCGGAGCTCGAGCTCGACCTTCGCGACCGAGGGCGGCACGAGCATGCGGATCGAGCGGGTCTCGCCGGTCTCGAGCCGGCTGTCGCGCTCGAGCTTCACGCCGTAGGGAGGCAGCACCGGCTTGCCGTCGGCGTCGACGTAGACCTTGTTCAGCACCGCCGCGGCGTGCTCCTTCATCGGATCGTCGTGGAAGTTGCGCCAGATCTCCGCGCCTCCGGCGTCGAGCCCACGCATCTGGATCACCGCCATGCGCCCCGGGAAACCCGAGGGGAAGCCGTGCCCGCTCCGGTTGCGCAGCGTGACGACGACCTGCTCACCGCCGAGCTCGCCGCCGAGCTCGACGCCGCTCGCCACGAAGCTCGGATCGCCCTTCTGCCAGGCTCCGTGAGGCCCGAGGAAGGCGTGGCTGCGGTGCGTCTTACGCCCACCCACCGAGCCCGCCGGCGCGTCGATCTCGGGCATGTGGCAGCTCACACAGCTTCCCTGCTCGCCCTTCGCGGCGTGCTCGATGCCCGTCGTGCAGGTGGCGACGCCCGCCTTGTTCTTCTCCTCCTGGTGACAGGCGAGGCAGATCGTCTTGCCGTCGACGAGCGCGGGCAGAGCGGGCCCCGTGCCGTGCGCAGGCGAGGCCCCCGGGGCGAGCTCGTGGGGCCCACGCAGCACGCCCGGGGCGCCAGGGAGCAGCGCCTTCGCGCCGGCCTTGCCCCCCTCGAGCTCGACGCCGCCGATCTGGTGACAGGAGGCGCAGCCCACACCCTGCTTCGCCTTCGGGCCTTCGAGCTCCGCGAGCTCGCGGGGGTGATGGCAGCCGGCGCACTTGGTCCCCAGCTCCGGGCCCTCCTTGGCCATGCGGAAGCTGCGCAGCGCCCCGTAGATCGGGTCGGCGCCGTGGTGCGACTGGGCGTGCATGCTCTCGCGCCACTCCGCGACGACCTGGGCGTGACAGTCGGCGCAGGCGGAGGGATCGTCGAGGTCGACCGAGCCGGCCGTCGCAGAGGCAGAGGTCGTGGGCGCCGAGCCCGACGCCGTGGCCGTGGGCTCGCCACCACCCGCGCGCTCGTCGCGGCATCCCGCCGCGCCGCTGACGAGCACGAGCGAAAAGCCCAGCAGGCCCGCCGGCCAAGCACGCATCCCATCGACTTCATTCATTTTTGAATTCCTCTTCGCGAGCTGGGAGGGGTGCCTTGACAGGGGGTGGACCGTGACTACTGTTCCGGCGGTCGCTAGCACTCACCCCAGGCGAGTGCCAGCAGCCCCGCCGCCGCCCGGCTCCTCCGAGGAGTCCGTCCGGCGCGAGGGGGGTTCGGGGAGCGGGCACTCGCTCCCGAGGCCCCCGCGGAGGCTCTCCCGGTGAGGCGAGCCGACGTGTGACAGGGGCCCCCCGACCCAGACGTGAAGCAGGTCGTGGCGATCGACGCCACGCACACCGGAGGAACACCGAACCATGAAGCTCAGGCCGCTCCAGGACCGAATCATCGTCCGCCGCGTGAAGGAAGAAGAGAAGACGAAGGGCGGGATCATCATCCCCGACTCCGCCAAGGAGAAGCCCATCGAGGGCGTCGTGGTGGCGGTCGGCAACGGCAAGCTGCTCGACGACGGCAACCTGCGCGCGCTCGACATCAAGGCGGGCGACCGCGTGCTGTTCGGCAAGTACAGCGGCACCGACGTGAAGATCGAAGGCGAGGAGCACCTGATCCTCCGCGAGGACGACGTCCTCGGCGTGGTCGAGAACTGATCGCGAGCCAAGGCTCGAGAAATACGGAGAACAAGCAATGGCTGCGAAAGAAATCATCTACCACGAGGCTGCCCGCAACCTGATCCTCAGCGGCGTCAACGCCCTGGCCGACGCGGTGAAGGTCACGCTCGGACCCAAGGGTCGCAACGTCGTCATCGAGAAGAGCTTCGGCTCGCCCACGGTCACCAAGGACGGCGTCACCGTCGCCAAGGAGATCGAGCTCGAGAACAAGT
>CALKVW010000089.1 GCA_938004785.1 uncultured Polyangiaceae bacterium | reverse complement strand
GGGCGACGACGTCGAGGCCATCATCCTCTCGATCAACCACGACGAGAAGAAGGTGTCGCTCGGCATCAAGCAGCTGTGGGACGACCCCTGGCCCTCGATGATCACCGAGTTCCCGCTCGGCCGGGTCTACGAGGACGCGGACGTCGTGAGCACCTGCGAGTACGGCGTCTTCGTGCGCCTGCGCGAGGGTGTCGAGGCGCTCATCCCGTCGAACGACGTGGAGGAGACCGAGGACAAGCCCATCAAGCGCGGCGACAAGGTCCGCTGCGAGATCACGAGCGTCGACGGCGTCGACCGCCGCGTGTTCGCGAGCATGAAGAACATCGGCGCCGAGCGTCCTGCGGGCTACACCCCGAAGGAGAGCGGCCCGAAGCCGGCCGGCACGCTGGGCGATCTCATCAAAGAGAAGCTCGCGGGCAAGCTCGAGCTGAAGTGAGCACCTGAGCCGGGCGCGAGGCACCGCGAGGTGCCGCGCCCCCGCCGCTGGGTCTCGCGACGAGGCTGCATCCCGAAGGGGATGCGGCCTCATCGCTTTCTGGCGAGGCTGCATCCCGAAGGGGGTGCGGCCTCGTCGCTTCTCGTGGCGGTGAGCTCGTCCTTCGACGGTCGACCGCCCGCGCGAGCGTGTTAGCTTCGACTCCGATGAGCCAGCCCCTCTGGGCCCCGTGGCGGATGGAGTACATCCTCGGCCCGAAGCAGAGAGACGCCTGCGTATTCTGCGTCGGAGCGGGCGCGTCGGAGGAGGAGCTCCGAGAGCGCCTCGTCGTGGTGCGCACGGCGCACGCCCAGGTGATGCTGAACCGCTACCCCTTCGCCGCCGCGCACCTGCTCGTCATCCCGCACAAGCACACGAGCGCGCTCGAGGAGCTCGAGAGCGAGGAGCACGACGCGCTCTTCCGGCTCGTGCGCGCCACCGTGGAGCGCCTGAAGCGGGCGGTGAAGTGCGAGGGCCTCAACGTGGGCCTCAACCTCGGCGCGCCGGCGGGCGCCGGCATCGCCGAGCACCTGCACGTGCACGTCGTGCCACGCTGGTCCGGCGACACCAACTTCATGCCGGTGCTCGCCGACGTGCGCGTCGTGCCGCAAGCGCTCGACGCCACGCGCGCGCACCTCGCGCCCTACTTCGCCGATCTCGCGGAGCCGCCCCGTGGCTGAGTCGGACGAACGCCCCGCGCCGAGCTCCCCGAGCGCGGGCTCCCCGAGCGCGAGCTCCGGCGTCTCGCGCGACTCCTCGCGGCCCAGCACCTCGAGCTCGATCCCCGGCCTCAGGCCGAGCTCGCCGTCGAGCACACCGCTGCCGAGCATGCGCCCGAGCGGGCTGCCGAGCCTGCGCACGCCGGAGCAGCGCCGCGCGCGCCGCATCTTCTTGTGGGTCAGCGCGATGGGCGCGTCCCTCGTGCTCATCGTGTCGGCCGAGGTGCTCCTGCCCTTCGTGCTCGGCATGCTCGTGGCCTACATCCTCCTGCCGGCCGTGCTGCGCGTGGAGCGCAAGGGCGTGCCCAGGTGGGCGGCGATCCTGCTCGTCTACGCCATCACGCTCGGCTCGATCGGCGGCTTCATCGCGCTCATCGTGCCGAGCATCCTCACCGAGGCGAAGGCGCTGAAGAACGACCTCCCACGCCAGATCGCCGAAGCCGAGTCCAAGTGGTTCCCGGTGATCGACGAGCGCCTCGCGCAGTGGCTCGGGCCGAGCGCAGACGAGCCGAGCGAGCCCGCGCCCGCGCCGGTCGGCTCCGGCTCCGCGCTCGCGCCCACGCCGCCCGTGCCCGCACCGAGCTCGAGCGCCGCCTTGGTCGTGGTCCCTCGGCCCGACGGCTCGCTCGAGGTGGAGATCAACCCGCACGTGCAGCTGCGCCAGTCGGGCGACGGCGTGTGGAAGTTCGAGCGCTCCGAGAGCGAGGCCAGCAACGTGAGCGCCTCCTCGCTGCTCGCGCGGGCGAGCGACCGGGTGGGCCAGTACGTCGCCGAGAACAGCGTGGAGCTCATCCGGCTCGGCCAACGCATCGTGAGCGCGATCTCGAGAGGTGTCTTCAACCTCTTCATGACGCTCATGCTCGGCGGCTACATGATGCTCACCCACGAGAAGATCCTCGGCTTCTTCAAGGAGCTCTTCACGCCGGAGAGGCAGCCGTCCTTCGAGCGCTTCGTGCGCAGGCTCGATCGAGGGCTCTCGGGCGTCGTGCGCGGGCAGCTCCTGATCTGCCTCGTCAACGGCGTGCTGAGCGCCATCGGCTTCTGGCTCTTCGACCTCAAGTACTGGCCGATCATGAGCCTCATCGCCGCGGTGGGATCGCTCATCCCGATCTTCGGCTCGATCCTCAGCACCATCCCGGCCGTCGCCATCGGCCTCACCCAGTCGCCCGGCACCGCCGTCGCCGTGCTCGCCTGGATCGTGGGCATCCACCAGCTGGAAGCGAACTTCCTGAACCCGAAGATCATCGGCGACTCGGCGAAGATCCACCCGGTGCTCGTCGTGTTCTCCCTGCTCGTCGGCGAGCACTTCTTCCAGATCAAGGGCGCCCTCTTCGCCGTGCCCTGTCTGTCGATCGTGCAGACGATCTTCCTCCACTTCCGCGAGGCGACCATGGGCCTCGCGGACCCGACGGCCACGCAGCACCCCGAGCTGCGCCTCGCCACCGTCGAGCCTCCAAGCGGCCAGACGGAGTCCGGGCGCCCGAGCATGGACGTGACGAAGCCGTCCGGCTGACGCACGGCCCGGCCCCGTGCTAGAGCGGGCCCAGAGGTCGAGCGTGAGCGCGAAGGCAGCGTCGAAGAAGCAAGTTGGCGAGGGAGCCGCCCCGAGCGGCGGCGCCGCCGAGGCCGTCAAGCCGGGCAAGCCGGGCAAGCCGAACGCGGCCGCGGAGCGCGAGCGCCTGCTCGCCGAGGCCCGGGCGAAGCAGGCCCCGCTCGATCCGCTCGCGCCGGAGAACATGCGCAAGCTCGGGCTGCGCGTGGGCATCCCGGTGGCGATCGGCTGGGTGATCGCCGCGCTCATCCCCGGCTGGATCCCCAAGGTCGTGATGCTCGTCATCACGCTCGCCGTCGCGGGCGTCGTGCTCTGGGCGCTGCGCTACGCGAAGAAGTCGCGCGCGGTCGTCGACATCCTGAAGAACGCCGACAGCGCCGAGGCGCGCAAAGAGGCGCTCGCGAAGCTCGACACCGACTTCAAGAAGGACGACGCCGCTGCGGTCTTCGCCAAGGCGCAGCTCCTGATGCAGGAAGACCCGCGCGCCGCGCTCGAGGCGCTCGAGCAGATCAAGCTCGACAAGGTGATGGCGCACGTGGCCGACGAGGCCCGCGCCCAGCGCGCGATGATCCACCTGGTGCTCGGCGAGACCGACGAGGCGCGCGCGCTCGTCGACCCGATCGATCTCGGCCGCCACAAGGAGGCGAAGAGCCGCGCCACGCTCACGGCGATCATCGGCGAGGCCTGGGCGCGCTCGGGCCAGGCGAAGCGCGCGGTCGAGCTGCTCGAGAAGATCGACCCGGCCGACCCGACCTACGAGGACCTCAAGGCGCAGCTGCTCCGGGCGCGCGCCTTCGCCTACGCGTGGGCCAACGACACGAAGGCGATGAAGCAGGTGCTACGTCAGCTCAAGGGCATGAACGTGCAGTTTCTGATGGGCTTCATCACCAAGAAGAAGAACCCGATGGGCGTCTCGCCGCGCGGCGTGCACCCGCTGCTCGAGAAGGAGGCCTTCGACATGGTGATGAAGTCGGGCGCGATCCCGCGGCGCATGGAAGTGCGGCGCTGAATGTGCCGGCGCCGCGAGGGATCGCGGCGCGCTGAACCTGCTGGCGCCGCAAGGAGTTGCGGCACGATGAGTTTACCGGCGCCGCGAGGGATCGCGGCGCGATGAACCTGCTGGCGCCGCAAGGAGTTGCGGCACGGCCGAACGAGTCCGAGACACCCCAGCCTCGCTCGCGAACGCGAGCGAGGCTTTCCGAGAGAGAGCACGCCATGGTCCGAGCCTTCGTTTCGATAGTTTCCCTGGCGGTGCTCGGCGTCGCTGCGTTCGGTTGTGCGGCTGGCAACAGCGACGGTGAGGGCGTCGGAGGCTCGGGCACGGGCGGGAGCGGGCCGGGCTCGACGACGAGCTCGTCGAGCGGAGACGGCGGTGGCTTCCAGACGACCTCGGCCGGGGGTGGCGAGCCCGTGGGCGAGCCGGTGGTCTACGGGCACTCGCGCGACACGCTCTACCGGCTCAACGCCGAGACGAAGGACGTCGGCGTCGTGGGGCCCTTCGTGGGCTGTGGTGATCCGGTCCGCGTCGAGGACATCGCGCTCGATGGCGACTCGAACCTCTACGGCACGAGCGAGAGCGGCCTCTACCGCATCGACACGAACACGGCGACGTGCACGCTCATCGCCGCGGGCGCCTACCCGAACTCGCTCTCCTTCGTCCCGAAGGGCACCGTCGACCCCGACGAAGAGGCCCTGGTCGGCTACCTCGAAGACGTCTACGTGCGCATCAACACCTCGACGGGGATGATCACCAACATCGGCTCCCTCGGCAGCGCGACGCTGATCTCGAGCGGCGACATCGTCTCGGTGAAGAACGGCCCCACCTACCTCACGGTGAAAGACCGCGACCAGAACGCCACCTCCTGCCGCGACTGTCTGGTGCGCGTGAACCCGGCGACGGGCGCGCTCGTCGAGGGCTACGGGCCCATCGGCTTCGACAAGGTCTTCGGCACGGCCTTCTGGGCCGGCAGCGTCTACGGCTTCACGAGCGATGGCGAGCTGTTCGAGATCGAGATCGTCAACGGCGACCTCGTCACCACGCCGATCTCCACGCCGAGCGGTCTGAGCTTCTGGGGTGCAGGCTCCACCACCTCCGCTCCTCCCGTCCCGCAATGAGCCACCTGCCCTCCCGATTGCTCCACGGATCCTCCGACGCCACGCGCGCTCCGGCGGGTCGTGTCGCGACGGCGCTCTCGTCGCTCTGCCTGGTGCTCGCGGCTTGCTCGAACGACGCCGCCGACGGCGCGGGGGGCGCGGGCGGAGAGAGCTCGGCACAGGGTGGCGCGGGCGCGACCAGTACCAGCACCACCACCGCAGGCGGCGAAGGTGGCGCGACGAGCAGCACCACGGGCACCGGCGCAGGGCTGCCCTGCCCAGAGGGCGTGATCTGCATCGAGGAGGTGCCCTTCCGCTACGAGGGCGACACGAGCCTCGAGGGCACGACGCTGATCGACAGCTACGACTGCGCGCCTGGCACGAACGAGGGCGGCCCGGAGCAGATCTTCCGCGTACGCATCCCCCAGAGTGCCTTTCTCAGCGCCTACGTCACCGACGCCGCGGGCGACGACGTCGACGTGCACCTGCTCTCCGAGCTCGACCCCAGCGCGCCGAGCGGCGCCAACTGCATCGCGCGCGGCGACGTGCAGGCGCGCGCCGACGTCGGCGAGGGCTACGCCTGGGTCGTGGTCGACACCTGGGTCAACGGCGCGGGGACCGCGCTGTCGGGCCCCTTCACGCTCGACGTGGGGGTGACGGCCGTGAGCGAGGGCCCCTGTGGCTACACCCCACGCTCGGTCGCGCGCATCGGCGATGAGGGCGCCTCGCTCGAGCTTCCCACGACCGGCACGGTCGCGCTCGAGGCCCACCTGGTCACGCAGGCCGAGCCGCCTCCCTTCCCCACGAGCACCACCGACGGCATCGCCGAGCACCACGCGCTCACCGAGGAGGCCACGGGGCTCGTGATGATGCGTCAGCAGGGCTACGCGCCCATCGAGGGCGGAGCCAGCTTCTACGGCGCAGGCGTCGGCGATCCCGCGCGTCTCCCCGTCGTCGACGAGGCCTGGTACCTGACGATGAAGTGGACGCCCGCCTCGCGGCCTCCCGCGGGCACGCGCATGATCCTGCGCAGACCCGACGATCGCTCGCGCGCCGTCGTGGTCGCGGCAGGTTACGAAACGGGACCCGCGGCGCTCAGCCGCCTCGCGGGCACGACAGAAGAGTCACATTTCTACCTCGGCACTGCACACGACGCCGAGCTCGAGCTCGGATTCGCGGCCGACCCTCAGCTGGGGCTAGGACCGCGTCGCTGCACGGACTAGTCTCCAATTCACTCGGGGGAGTGGGCGCCGCACGATCGTGCCCTACGTCACCCTGAGCGCGAGAGAGCACGGGGATGCGGGAATACTACCGACTGGCGAGCGCGGACCTCGAGGTGGAGGTGAGGCCCGGCTACCTGCACGTGATCGTCGTGGGCCCCGTCCGCGCGACGACCGACGTCTCCGAGCAGAGCACGGTGATGGAGTCGCTCATGACGCGGCACCTCACGCGGCGCGCCCTCTTCGATCTGCGCGAGACGGTCGGCGTGCTCGAGCTCGCCTCGAACGACGCGCTGTGGAGCTGGCTCGGCTCGGCCCGGGGCTTCGACCAGCTCGCCTACGTCGTACGCGCCGATGGCGAGCTCGAGGCCACGCGCGTCGACATGATGGCGCTCTCCCGCGGCCTCAGCGTTCGTTGCTTCAGCAACGTCACCGACGCGCACCGCTGGCTCACCAACCGCTCGCGCGCCTCGACGCAGACGATGCCCGCCGTGCGGCCCAACGATCTGGGGAGCGACCCTCCCTCGTCGGGGCGCTCGCAGAGCATGCCCGTGACGCGCAGCATGCCGCCGGCGTCGGGCCGATCGCAGAGCATGCCGGCCGTGCGCCCCGAGGCCGACCCGCTCCGCCCCGAGACGCCCGCGAGCGGCCAAGCCGACTGTTCCGGCGCTCCGAGCCGCCCACCGACCGTGGGAACGCGAGGTCGAGCTCGCCACCGCCACCGCCGGTCTGGGAGCTCGAGGGCACCGGAGCCTCCTCGGGGCGGCGCAGCGGCTGAGCGTCGCGTCGACGCGCGGCCGAGCGTCGCGCCGGCGCGCCGCCTCCGCCGAGCTTCGGTGCCGCCCGGGCTTCGATGCACCGCTCCGCTTCGATGCAAACCTCCACCTCGCCCGAGCCTCGCCTCACACCCTTCGTGCGCTTCGTGCTGGGGCACACGCTCGCCTACGTGCCGGGCTTCCTCTGGGCGGCCGCGTACATCCCCCGCGCCATCGCAGCGGAGCTCGCGACGCTCTCGGGCGCGACCGACGAGAGCGCGATCCGCGCGCTGATGATGCGCGAGATGATCGCGCCCTTCGCGCTCGCCTTCCTCGTCCCGCACCTCCTGCTGATCCCTTGGGTGCGCTCGAGCGATGGTGTGCGCGGGCGCAGCCTGCTGCTCGCCGGCACCGCGCTCGAGTGCTTTGCCGCGCTGGGCTACGGCGCCTACGCGTGGGCGACGCTGCTCGGGAGCTGAGCGGGGCCGGAGGGCGGCGGGGCGGCGGCGCGGGGGGGCTGCCGCCGCTCGCCGGAGGATCACTCACTGGGTCGGCACGTCGGCCTTCACCTTCGCGTACCAGGCCTTCGCATCGGAGGCGGCCTTCTTCAGGTCGGGCTCGACGTTCTTGTAGTCGATCTTGTAGTCGAACTTCTCTTTCGTCGTGCTGCTCAGCGTCTTCAGCGCGTAGAGCGCGGCGTCGCCGGTGCGCGACCAGGCGGAGCCGTCGTGGTGGACCCAGCCGCTCGTGCCGTCGAGGTTGGTGAAGCCCTTGATCTCGTAGGTGTTGCTGGTGAGATCGTCGACCTGCTTCACGATCTCGTGGATCGCCGGCGCGTGCTTGAGCCACGCGAGCCCGCTCATCGCGCTCGACTTCACGAAGGCGTTGGAGTCGCCGAGCAGCGGCAACAGCTTCTGCGCGATCTCCTGCTGCTTCGCCTTCTCGAAGCCGGCCGTCGAGGACAAGAGGTCGGCGGCGCGACCACGCACGCCCGGGTCGGCGTGCGAGAGCAGCGCGACGAGCTTCTTCTCGAGGCCGGCTTTGTCGGCGTAGCCGGAGTAGACGCTGCGCAGGCGGAAGAGCCCCGAGGACACCAGCCACGGCTCCTTCGCGTCGAGCGCCTTCGCGATGGCCTCGACCCCCTTCGCGTTCTTGGAGAGCTGGTGGGCCGCCCAGAGCTTGTCGATCGCCGCGTAGCGCCCCTCGGGCTTCGGGTGGCTCTCGGCGAGCTCGATCATCTTGTCGATGATCTTGGTGTCGGCCTTCTCCCCGAGGATGCTGTGCGAGGCGGCCTTGAGCGCGAAGGCCTGGATCTTCGCTTCGGTCTCGCCGAGCCGCGCGAGCACGATCCCGTTGTAGGCCGCGTCGATGAGGATGCGGTCCTTGCTCTTGTCGCTCGAGGTGTACATCGTCTCCATCGCGGCGAGCGCCGCGCAGACCGTGTCGGTGTCCTCCCCGGCCTTCGCGAGGTGGAGGATCGCCGGCGCGTTCTCCTTGTCCTTCGTCACCTCGCCGGGGAAGCGCCCGTTCTTCACCTGCTTGGCGAGCGCGTCGGCCTTCTTCGCGAGCTCCGGGTCGACGTCGGCCTTCTTCGCCTTCTTGCTCTTCTTCTTCGGCTCGTCGTCGTCGCTCTCGCTCGCGTCGTCCTTCTTGGCTTCGTCGCCTTTGCTCCCACACGACGTGGCGCCGACGAAGGCGAGCGCGAGAGCGAGGAGGAGGATGCGGGGGCGCTTGGGATCGATCATCGCGGCGGACTCCTGGGGCTTCGAGTGGGGGCATCGTTCGCCCGACCCGCCTGCTATCACGGAGAGCCGGCCCGGATCGACGCCTCCGTCGAGGGCGCACACACCGCGCTTGCGCATCGACGGGCGACCGCGCACCCTTGGCTTCGACGTGCGACAGCTGGTCTTCGTCCTGTGCGCAGCCCTGCTCGGCTCGGGTTGCTCGGATCCGCGGAGCGACGGCACGACGCCGACGAAGGACGCGGCGTTGCCGGAGCTGCGCATCACCGAAGAGACGCCGAGCCTCATGCTCACATGGATCGACGCGCGCGGCGGCACGCACGTCGAGATGAAGCCCTCGAAGGTGCCGGAGGACGCGCGCGCGCTCGTACGCGTGGTGGTGGCCGATCGCGAGGAGGGCACCCGCGACCCGATCTACGTCGTCGATCTCGGCAAACCCGAGCCCGACCGGAGCTACCTCGCCCGCTCGATGCCCAGGCGCGCCTGGGAAGACGAGATCGAACAGCGCCGGCGCGCGCAGCTCGCCTCGCGTGAGGGGCCGCGCAAGCCGGAGCCAGGGGCGCCCCCTCAGGGGCCGAGCGGCACGCTGCCGCCGGGGCCCGACTTCCCCGATCCCTTCGCCCCGCCGAAGCTGAAGCCCGAGCCGTCGAGCACGCCGCTCGGCGACTCCATCGCGAACGTGACCGTGATCGTCTACGGGGCATCGTGGTGCCAGCCCTGTCACCACGCGATGGACCACCTGAAGAAGCTCGGCGTGCCGGCCGTGTTCAAGGACATCGAGGCCGACGGCGGCGCGAAGGCGGAGATGCAGTCGAAGCTCGAGCGCATCGGCAAGAGCGCCGGCTCGATCCCGATCATCGACGTGGGCGGACAGATCCTGGTCGGCTACTCGAAGGGCGCGCTCGACAAGGCGCTGCGCAAGGCCGCGGGCGGGACGATGCTCTAGCCCGGCGCTCGGGGCCTGGTCCGGCGCCACGCCACGCCGAACGTCGGCGCGGAGAGCGGTTGCCCCGCTTCGGGCGGCTCGGTATACCCCCGGCCGAGCTCGGGGCGCCTGCCACCCCGACGTGAACCAGCCGCGTCCCTGCTGGTCGAGGAGCCGAAAGACGATGATCGACGTCCCCATGCCGCAGCTCGGCGAGAGCGTTGCCGAGGGCACCGTCACCAAGTGGCTCGTGCGCGAAGGTGACTTCGTGGAGCGCGAGCAGATCCTGCTCGAGGTCGCGACCGACAAGGCCGACACCGAGGTGCGCGCGCCCGCGTCGGGCCGCGTGACGAGGCTCGTGGCGAAGGAGGGCGAGACGCTCGCCAAGGGTGCGACGCTCTGCACGCTGGACGAGACGGCCGTGGGTGGCGCGGCGACGGCCGCTCCCGCCAAGCCGGCGCAGGCCCCACAGGCGCCCGCGGCCGTGGCCCACGCGACGCCGGCCGGCCTCGCGTCCCCGTCGGTCCGTAGGAGCGCACTCGAGGCGGGCGTCGAGGTCTCGGAGCTGCGTGGCACGGGCGAGCAGGGTCGCGTGACGCACGACGACGTGCTGCGCGCCGCCCGCGACTCCGCCCTCGCGCAGGTGCCGAGCCTCGCGCCACCGATGCCTGCGCAGGTCGCCGCGCCGGCGGCGGCTCCGGCGGGCGTGAGCGCGCCGAGCGCAGAGCTCTCCGCGCTGCTCGCGCAGTCGGGCGGCTTCGTGCCCCCGCTGCCCGGCGTGGGCTACGGCGCCTACAAGGTGCCTCCCTACACGCAGAAGCCGGGCGACAAGATCGTCCCCTTCAGCAGGCGTCGGCGCATCACGGCCGACCACATGGTCTACTCGAAGCAGGTCTCGCCGCACGTCGTCACGGTGGCCGAGGTCGATCTGCACTCAGTGTCGAAGCTGCGTGAGGAGCACAAGGACCGCTTCAAGAAGGAGGGCGTGCCGCTCACCTTCCTCGCGTTCATCTGCGCGGCCACCGTGCGCGCGCTGCGTGAGCACCCCGAGGTGAACGCGCGTGTGCTCGACAACAGCTACGCCGTGCTCAAGGACATCCACCTCGGCGTCGCGGTCGACACGCCCGGCGGCCTCGTCGTGCCGAGCATCAAGAACGCCGATCAGCTCAGCCTGCGCGGCATCGCGGCCGGCATCGACGAGCTCGCCCAGCGCGCGAAGGTGGGCAAGGTCACGGCCGACGATCTGAGCGGCACGACCTTCAGCGTCTCGAACCCGGGCCTCAAGGGCAACCTCTTCGGCGGGGCGATCATCTCGCAACCGAACGTGGGCATCCTCCGCATGGGCGAGATCAAGAAGCGCCCGGTGGTCGTGAGCGCGAACGGCGAAGACGTCATCGCGATCCACCCCGTGATGTACATCGCGCTCTCCTACGACCACCGCATCATCGACGGCGCGCTCGCCAACTCGTTCCTCTGGCGCGTGGGCGATCTGCTCGCGCGCGGCGACTTTGCAGTCGGCTGAGCTGCGGCCGGCTGAGCGCGACGAGCCCGCTCGAGAACCCAAGGAATCCACGCATGAACACCGACAAGACGCCGAGCGGACGCGCCCCCCTGTCCGAGGTCGATCCGGAGATCGCCCACCTCATCGAGCAGGAGGAGCGCCGCGAGGCCGACAAGCTGCGCCTCATCGCGAGCGAGAACTACGCGTCGCGCGCCGTGATGGAGGCGAGCGGCTCGGTGTTCATGAACAAGTACTCCGAGGGCTACGCGCGCAAGCGCTACTACGAGGGCCAGGAGTACGTCGACAGCGTAGAGGAGCTCGCGAAGTCGCGCCTGCAGAAGCTCTTCGGCAAGCCCTTGTCGGACCCCAGCGCGCTGCACGTCAACGTGCAGCCCTACTCGGGCAGCCCGGCGAACCTCGCCGTGTACTTCGCCTTCGTGAAGCCCGGCGAGAAGACGATGGGCCTCGGCCTGCCCGCCGGCGGGCACCTCACGCACGGCTGGAACGTCAGCATCACGGGCAAGTACTTCGACGCAGCGCTCTACGGCGTGCGTGAGAGCGATCACCGCATCGACATGGAACAGGTGCGCAAGCTCGCGCTCGAGCACCGCCCCAAGCTCCTGTGGTGCGGCACGACGGCCTACCCGCGCATCGTCGACTTCCCGGCCTTCCGCGCCATCGCCGACGAGGTCGGGGCGATCCTGGTGGCCGATATCGCGCACATCTCGGGTCTCGTCGCCGCGGGCGTGCACCCGAGCCCCGTCGGCCTCGCCGACGTCATCACCTCGACGACCCACAAGACGCTGCGAGGGCCGCGCGGGGGCATGATCCTCTGCAAAGCCGAGCACGCCGCCGCGATCGATCGTGCGGTCTTCCCGGGGCTGCAGGGCGGACCGCACAACCACACGACGGCCGCGCTCGCGGTGGCTGCGAAGGAGGCCTCGACGCCGGAGTTCATGCAGTACGCCCAGCGGGTGGTCGACAACGCGAAGGTGCTCGGCGAGGCCCTCGCGGAGCGAGGCTTCCGGCTCATCACCGGCGGCACCGACAACCACCTGTTGCTCGTCGACATGACGCCCAAGGGACTCGGCGGGAAGCCCTACGCCCAGGCGCTCGATCGCGCGGGCATCGTCTGCAACTACAACTCGATCCCCTTCGATCCGCGAAAGCCCTTCGATCCGAGCGGCATCCGCATCGGCACTCCGTCGATGAGCTCGCGCGGCATGGGCCCGGCCGAGATGAAGCAGCTCGCCGCGTGGATGGACGAGGTCGCGAGCTCGCAAGGCGACACGACGACGACGCGCATCGCGGCGGCGGTCAAGGAGCTCTGCGCGGGCTTCCCGGCGCCGGGGCTGCGGGTCTAGCCGTGGCGAACCAGGGTCCGGGCGGCGGTTGGGGGCAGGCGCCGGGCGGAGGCCAGCCTGGCTGGGGTCCTCCCGGGGGCCAGGCCCCCTACGGCGGAGGCTACGGCGGCCCTCCGCAGGGCGGCGGGCCCCAGGGCGGCGGGCCCCACGGCGGTGGACCCTACGGCGGTGGACCCTACGGTGGCCCAGCGCAGGCGATGCCGCCCGCGCAGCCGCCCGCCAAGAAGAGCGGAGCGAGCGGCTGCTTGATTGCTGCTGCAATCGTTGGCGGCCTCGTGGTCCTGGGCGGAGGCCTCGGCGCCTACCTGCTCTACCGCGAGGTGGGCGGCTTCGTCGGCGCCACGGGCGACATGGCGAAGATCATGATGAAGGCGCAGTCGGCGCCCGGCACCGACGAGATGCGCGACGCGGGCTGCAGCACGGCCATCGCCATCGACACCGAGGAGCTCGCCGATGCGGTGCAGCGCTTCGAGGACGAGATCGCCAAGCGCGAGAAGCGCAAGCCGAAGGACATCTCTCGCGATCTCGGCGACGCGAGCGCGATCCTGCAGTGCCAGACCTCGAAGAGCTCCGTCGACTGCCAGCAGATCGCCGACGCGTACCGCAAGGCCGCGAAGCCCAAGGGCAAGATGCTCGTGTCGGTGACGAACAAGTCGGGCTCGCAGAGCTGCTCCGAGAGCTTCGAGCGCGACGGTACGAAGATCGGCTCCGCGGAGATGCCCGACCTGCCCCAGTGAGAGGCGCTGTCCGAGGCGCGCTGCGTGGCTGCCCGCTGCGAGCGGCGCACCCCGCGTAGAGGCGCCGTCGCGCGAGCCCGACGCTTAAGACGAGCGACGGCGCCCCCGAGGAGGAGGCGCCGTCTCAGGCTCAGGTGCTGCTCGCGCGGTAGCTCGCCGCGCTCACTTCACGTACATCTGCGCGGCTGCGACACCCTGGCCCGCCGTGGCGGTGAGCGTCCACTTCGCGTTGATGCCCATCGGGAACTGCCAGCGGAAGCAGTTGCCCGAAGGCCCGAGCACCGCCGTGCTGCCCTGGAGGTTGTCCTGCGCGAGCACGGGGGACTGCAGGCCCGGCACGGGCGTGAGCGCCACGAGCTGGATGTCGAGCTCTTGCACGCCAGCGCCGGTGCCGATGATCGTGTAGCACTTGCCCGGCATCAGCTGGACCGTCTGCTCGAGCGACTGCCCCGCGCTGAAGTTGCCGGCCACGACCGGGCCCTCCTTCGCCATGCCAGGCGCGTGCGTCGCGGCCTGCTGCTGGAGCGGGATGAGCGCGACCGAGGCGAGCGTCGGGTCGATGGGCTGCGCGGAGCCGCCGCTCGAGCCACCGCCCGGCGCGGGCTGCCCGCCGGGCGCGGGTGTCGCGCCCGGCCAGCCAGGGATGGGGAACGGGAAGCCACCAGGCGCGGGCTGCGTGCCCGGCTGCGGCTGCGGCTGCGGCTGCGGCTGCGGCTGACCGGGCTGCGGGTAAGGCTGCGGCTGGCCGGGCTGCGGGTAGGGCTGCGGCTGGCCGGGCTGCGGCTGACCGTAGCCGGGTTGCGGCTGCCCATAGCCGGGCTGTCCGTAGCCGGGCTGCGGCTGCCCGTAGCCGGGCTGCGGCTGCCCGTAGCCGGGCTGCCCGTAGCCGCCCTGGGTGTATCCCGCGGTCTGCGCTTCTTGGCGCTCACAGCCGGTGGCTGCGAGGAGGACACAGAGAACGGGCAAGGAGAACGAAGCACGCATCACGAGGACCTCCGGGCGTTGAGCCACACCACGAGCGTTGAGACGAACGAACGGGCTCCGCGAGTCAAACGGAGCTCTATCCCGGCGCCTTTCACCCGAGGCGTCGGGCCGGCCGCGCGGGCTCGACGGCATGGTAGTCGCGGGCCGCGGGGGCAGCACGAGTTTCCCGCGGAGCCGTCGGCGTTGCGCGGTAGACTCCGGCGCATCGGGGGCCGGGAGCCCCTCTACCTTGCGCGCCGAGCCGCGCAGCCGGAGGTACCGTGTTCGAATCGATCAAGCATGCGACGTGGGCGGTGAGCGGGCTCACCGCGCTGGTGTGCGTCACGACGGGCTGCCCGAGTGAGCCGGAGTTCCCCGAGACGCCGGCGCCCACCGCGTCGGCGCCACCTCCTGCGCCGACGGTGTCGGCGCCGCCTCCCGCGCCGACCGGGCCCACCCCTTGCGACGCCGTGCAGAGCGCCGCCTTCTCGTCGATCTTCCAGGGGCGCGCCGCAGCGGAGGCGCCGAAGATGGACCCCGAGGGCAGCCCGGTGTGCGGCGTCACGAACGCCGAGGGCCAAGCGGTCGATGGGCCGACGTTCTTCCTCCAGCCGGGCTTCTGCTACACGGTGCTGGGCAACGGCCTGCCGAACGTGTCGGAGCTCGATCTCATGCTCGTGATCGACCCGACCGCTGCCGGTGTGCCGCCGGCGCTCGCGGTGCTCGCCTCGGCGCCGATCGCCGTCGACAGCGACGCCGGAGCCATGGCCGCGATCGGGGCGAAGAACAGCTGCTACAAGTGGCCCTGGCCCATCCCCGGCGCGGTGAAGCTGCAGGTGAAGTCGCGTGTGGGCTCGGGCCCCGTCGGCGCCCAGGTCTATCGACGCAAGGCCCCCTGAGCCGCGCGAGCCTGCGCCTCGGCGCAGCGTCCGAAGCCACCAAAGAAACGAGGCGACCCACCTGGGGTCGCCTCGTTCGTGCTCCATGGGCTCGCTGCTCGAGCGAGCCCGCGGCGCGAGGCCCACGCGCTCACCGCGGACACCCGGCCCGCGGGGCGCGCTCGGCCTCGAGCGCGAAGCCTCAGGCCATCGCGTCCTTGATCGCCTTGATCGGACGGGCGCGCACGGCCTTGCTCGCGGGCTTCGCGGGGATCGTGATCGGCTGCTTGGTGAAGGGGTTGATGCCCTGGCGCGCCTTGGTGGCGGGCTTCTTCACGACGCGGAACTTCGCGAAGCCGGGGAGCGTGAAGAGACCGTTCTTCTTGAGCTCCTTGTGACCGACCTCCATGAGCGACTCGAGCACGGCCTTGACCTGCTTGCGGCTCAGCTCGTCGCCGACCGCCTCGGTGATCGCCGTGATGAGCCCAGCCTTGCTGAGGGCCTTGGACTTCTTCGCGCCTGCTGCCGCTGCCTTCTTTGCTGCCATGTGGAAGCCTCCTGGGTGGTGGGGCGCCCGGCCCCACGAGAGTCTTGGTTCTGTGGCGGTCGGGAAGACCGAGCGCTCGCCCGGCACCACCCACCCGCCTCGTGCACCCGCGAAAGAGCTCGCGAGATGCTGAGTTCTCGCACCCTACACGGGATTATCGCGTTGAGAAGACGAAAACTGCACGCCTGCGCCCCGTACGCGCGCTCAGCACCGAGCCCGGCGCGAGCGGCCCGGCGCGTCGGCCCGGGAGCGACGCGCCAGGGGCCGAGCCCTCAGCCGAGCTGGGCCAACAGCTCCGACGCTGCCTCGAGGCTCGGATCTTCGCCGAGCGCACGCTCGAGCATCATCTTGGCCCGGCGAGCGTCTCCCTGCTCCATCGCGATGCGACCGAGCTGGCAGTAGGCGACCGCGCGCTGCGTGCTCGTCACGTTGCCGTCGCCCGGCTTCACCAAGGTGATCGAGCGGAAGGCGCGCTGCGCGATGTCGGACTGCGCGAGATCCGAGGCGAGCTGCCCGAGTTCGAGCGCCACGGAGACGTTCTGCGGTTGCACCTCAAATGATTTGACCAGCACGTCGAGCGCATCGGTGAGGTTGCCCTCGCGCGCCTCCACCCGGTAGAGCGCGTAGTAGGCCTGACCGAGCTCTGGTGAGCGACGCCCCCGCTGGGCCGCGACGATCTGGCTGACGAGCTCCCTCGCCTCGCCACCCCGACCCGCCGCGCCCAGCGCGTCGGCGTTGAGCAGCACACCGTCGATGTGCTCGGGCGCGAGCGCCCTCGCCCGCCCGACGATCTCGATCGCGCGCTCCGCGTACTCGGGGCCCATGGTCGTCTCACCCGTGCCGTAGAGCAGCGTGCGTGCGGCCTGGAGCAGGAGGACGAAGCGCTCCGTGTCGTCGACCGCAGCCTCTGCGTCTGCGATGGCCATGTCCGCGAGCTCGTCGACGCTGCCCGCCGCTTCGTACACGAGCCGCAGGGCCTCGCGCAGCCGAGGGTCGGAAGGAGCGTCGTGGCTGGCTCGCTCGAGCGCGCCGATCGCCAGCTCGGGTTTGCCGCCGGAGCGCGCGAGCTCGCCGAGCCGCAGCGCGATCTCCACGAGCGCGTCGCCTTGCTCGAAGGACACGGCGCGCTCGAGCGCCGAGGCTGCGGCCTCGTAGCGGCCCGCCATCTCCTCGACCCTGGCGAGCGAGACGAGCGCGGCGCGGTTGCGCGGGTCGCGCGCGAGGATCTGGTGCAGGAGCGCGCGCGCCGAGTCGACCTGGCCCTGCTCCGCGTCGAGCTCGGCGAGCATGCAGCTGAGCTCGGCCTCGCTGCGACGCGAGGCGCGTGGGTCCTGGACGACGCGCAAGAGCGCGGCGTCGAGGTGGGCCCTGAGCTCGGCGCCGTAGGCGCGCCCGCTGCGTTCGTGCGCCACGAGCAGATCGTCGAGCGCTTCGTCGCTCGAGCCCACCGCCTCTCGGAGCACCGCGCGCGAGAAGTGGAGCCAGCCGTCGTCGGAGCCATCCATCGCGAGCGCCGCGTCGACCGCCGCGATCGCGCGGCCGTGCTGCCCGCTGTTCGCCGCCGCATCCATGAAGGCGAAGAGCACGTCGCGGTCGAGCGGGTCGATCTCGAGCGCGGCGGCGAAGGCGTCGGCCGAGGCCATCATGTCTCCGGCCTCGTCGCGCAGGCTCTCGCCCGCCTCCACCAGGCGCTGCTTGCGTCGCTCGGGATCGGGCTCGACCCGCGCCTCGACCGCCGCGAGACGCGCGAGATCGGCCTTCGAGCCCCGCTCGGTATAGAGCGCCTTCAGCCGGTCGCGCAGCACCTTGTTCCGCGGGTTGGCCTGGTAGCCGGCGAAGAGCGCGCGCTCCGCGCCGTGGGGATCGCCGGCCGCCTCTCGCAGGTCGGCCATCTTCAGGGCGAGCTCGGCCGCGGGCTCTCCCTCCTCGACGGCGAGCAGCCGGTCGAGCAGATCGCCGATGTCGAGCGAGTCCTCGCGGGCCATCGACAGGCGCACGACGGCGCGCAGCGAGTCGCGGTGCTCGGACTCCCAATCGAGCGCGCCGTGGTAGACGTCGAGGGCGCGGTCCGTCTCGCCCATGCTCTCGAGCAGCGTGCCCAGCTTCGAGGTGATGGTGACGATGCGAGCCTTGTCCTCGGCGTCCTTCGCGGCGTCGAGCTGACGCTCGTAGAGGACCACGAGCTCGTCGCGCAGGCCGGCCTTCTCGTAGAGCGAGGCGAGCAGATCGCCGGTGTCGTGGTCGCCGGGAGACTCCTCGAAGGCCTCGGCGAGCAGCTCTCGGGCCCGCTCGGGCTGACGCTCGAGCAACATGCGCGCGAGCTGCAGGCGAAGCGCAGCACGCTCGGTGAGATCGTCGACGAGCGGCAGCGTCTCGTCGAGCAAGGCGCTCAGCGCGGCGATGTCGCCGGCCTCGCGGTGGAGCTCGGCGAGCGGGGCCCAAGCCTCGCGATCGGCGGGATCGCTCGCTCGGAGCGATTGGTAGATGCGCACCGCGCGTGCCGTGTCGCCGAGGCCGCTCCGCGCGCGCCTGGCGACGTCGAGCAGGATCGAGCGCTCCTCGTCGGGCGGCGAGACCCTCGCGGCCCGCTCCCAGAGCTCCACGGCCGAGCGCTCGTCGCCGGCCGAGGCGCAGCGCTCCGCGAGCGCCGAGAGCGCCCAGGCCGTGTCGCCCGAGTCCTCGCCGGAGGCGGCGATGAGCTTCTCGAGGATCGCTACCGAGAGCGCGGCGTCGCCGAGCGGCTCCGCGACCTCGTAGGCGTCGCGGAGCCGCGCGAGCGGATCGTCGCCTCGCTCGGCGAGCATCGTCAGCGCGTCGACGACGCTGCGCGTGCGGTCGCGATCACGCGCGAAGTCCTCGAGCAGCCGCACGATGCGCGTCCCCTCGAAGCGCTGGGCCTCGTGGCGCAGCGTGCGCTCCACACGCTCCGGGTCGGTGTCGTCACGCATGGCGCGCTCGAGCAGCTCCGCCGTGGGCTCGAGCTCGCCTCGCGCGCCGAGCAGCCCGATCAGGGCATAGAGCACCGGCCTGGCGGCCTCGAGATCATCGCCGCTGCGCTCGAGGATCTCCCGCAGCACCTCGACGCGGCCCGCTTCGTCGCCCTGGCGGGCTAGCTCCTGCTCGAGGGCGCCGAGCGCGGAGAGGATCTCCGCCTCTGCCGCGCCGTGGTCGCACAAGGCGCGGACCCGACCGCGCAGCGCGGCGAGCAGGAGCGCAGCGTCGCCCATCTCTCGTGCGAGCTCCGCGACCTCGGCGTGCAAGCCGCTCACCTCGGGCTCGCTCGAGCCCTCGCAGAGCTCGGCGAGGCGCTGGGCGTACTCGCCCAGCTTGCCCACCGTGACGGCGATCTCGCGCGCGAGCTTGCGCACGGCGGCGTCGAAGGGTTTGCGGCCGAGCGCCGCCGTCGCAAGCTCGAAGGCTGCGCCGGCCTCGGCGGGCGCGCCGGCCTTGGCGCGCGCGAGGCGCAGCTCGAGCTCGGTCCTGCGATCGTCGTCGAGCTCGGCGGAGGCGAGCCGCTGCTCGAGCGCGCGAGCGAGCAGCTCCGACATGCCCCTGCGCTCGAGCGCCGCGACGAGACGCTCGGCCTCCCAAGGATCCTGCTCGGCGGCCTCGAAGGCGCTCGCGACGAACTCGGCCTGCCGGTCCGGATCCTTCTGGAGCGCCGCCACGTGGGCGAGCTCGACGAGCACCTGGGCGCGCGCCACGTGGCTCGGATCCCGGGGCTCCTCGACACCCGTGGCCTCGAGCTCCTTCGCGTGGGTTCGCTGCTGCGACTTGAGCACGAGCAGGAGACCTCGGTAGGTGCGCTGGGCGCGCAGGAGCTGGCCCTCCTCGAGCGCGACCTCGCCGGCGAGCGTCAGCACACCGACGTGGGTTGGGTCGATCTTCGAGGCCGTGTCGAGCTCGGCCAAGGCCTGCGTGCGATCACCCTTGTCGAGGTGCAGCTTGGCGAGCGCGAGATGGACGAGCGCGCGCTCCTTGGGCTTGCGGCTGCCGAAGTCGGCGATGACGCCTTCGAGCACGACGCGCGCATCGTCGGTGCGCAGACCCGCGTGGAGCGACTCGGCGAGCATCAGCTTGAGCTCGACATCGGCCGGGGAGAGTTCGATCGCTCGCTCGATCAGCGTCGCGGCGCGCTCGTGGCGCGCGAGCTCCTTCGTCCACAGGCCCGCGGCCTCCCGCAGCTTCGACACGGCCTGCTCGGGTGCCTCGGCCTCCGCGGCCTCGGACTCGAGCAGCTCGGCGAGAGGCTGGTACTCCCCCGCGCTCCGGTAGAGGCTCGCGAGCACGTCGCGCACGCGGGGGCCACTGGCACCGGCGGCGAGCGCCTGCTCGAGGCACTCACGCGCCCGCTCGACCCGCCCCGCTCGCCCGTGCGCCGAGGCGAGGCGCAGCGCGAGGGGCTCGTCGACGGTGCTCATCTGCGCGAGGCGCTCGAGCACCTCGGCCTCGTCGGCGGCCTTGCCGAGGCGGCAGAGCAGCGCGGCGAGCCGGTCGAGCGCTTCGACGCTCGGCTCGAGCTCGACGACGCGGCGCTCGGCGCGCGCGGCGCGCGCCGGATCGCCGAGACGCTCGTCGGCGAGGCGTGCCGCCTGACGGAAGTAGGTGGCGGCTGCGGCGGCGTCGCGCTCGGCGGCGCGCGCGCCCTGCTCCTCGCAGAGCTGGGTGAGCTCTGCGTGGCGGCCGTGCGCCTCGAGCAGGCGCGAGAGACGCCCCACGGTCCGTGCGTCGTCGGGTAGCTCGGCGAGGGTGGCGCGGAGCGTGAGCGCTGCGTCGTCGATGCGCCCGAGGCTCTCGAAGACGTCGGCGAGCACCCTGCGATGACCGCCGCGCTCCTCCTCGCTCGCGGCGACGCCGATGCGTCGCTCGAGCAAGCGCGCGCGCTCTGCGGGGCGAGCGAGCTCGACGTAGAGCGCGTCGAGCTTGTCGGCGACCTCGACGTCGGAGGGCTCGGCGTCGAGCAAGCGCTCGTAGATCCCGGCCGCCTGCTCCGGCGTCGCGAGCTCCGCGGCCTCGCTCAGGTAGCGCGAGGTGTAGACGCGATCGACGGGCAGATCGGCGGCGCCCAGGAGCAGCGCGAGCACGGTGTCGCGCGCTTCACGATCCCTGTGGAGCGTCGTGAGCACGTCGACCACCCAGACCGCAGCGTCGTCGAGCTCCTCGCCTCGCGCTCCGCCTGCGTAGCGAGCCTTCACGAGCTCGAGCAGCTCCCCGCCCGTCGCGAGCGCGAGCTCGACGTCGTCGAGCATGCGCAAGGCCACCGTGGCCGCCTCGCGCAGCGCCTCGACCTCGCCGCCCTGGGCGCGCGACAAGGACACGAGCGCGTCGACGAGCGGCCGCCGCGGGAGCCTGCGCCGGACCGACACGAGCAATTGCAGCGCATCGACGTCGCCGGGCGCTCGCTCGATCGCGGCGACGAGCAGCGCCTCCGCGAGCTCGAGCTCGTCCTCCGCGTCGATCAGGGCCTTCGCGGCCTCCACGAGCAGATCGCGCGCGACCTGCGCGTCGATGGCCGCGTTCGTGAGCGTGGGCAAGAGCTTCGGTGCGACGTCAGTCCACGCCCCCGCCTTGCGGGCCCGCTCCAGCAGGCGCGCGGAGAGACCGCTGGCCTCGCCGAGCGAAGCACCCGCCGGCGCGTCTTCGCTCGAGAGCGCGTGCGTCGGGCTGAGCTCGAAGGCGGCGAGGGTGTGTGCGAGCGCGGCGGCGGGATCACGCCGCTGCTCCTCGAGGCGCGCGGCCTCGAGCAAGACCTCGGCCTTCGCGGACGCGTCGGCCGCGACCTCGAGCCGGCGCGGCACGAGCGCGAGCAGACGATCGCTACGGTCTCCCACGCGGTAGGCCGAAGCGAGCGCAGCGACGCCGCGCGCGACCACCGCGCGTTCTTCGTCGGACGTGATGGCGAGGTTCGAGAGCGCGGCTTCGAGCCCGTCCTGCGCGGACTCTCGCGTGGGCACCACGGCGAGCGCGCGCACGTAGGCTTCGACCGCCTCGGCGGAGGCGTCGCCACGCGACTGGTGCACGTCTCCGAGGCGCGTGTAGAGCTGCGCGCGACGTGAACGGTCGGTGATGCGGTGCGCCTCGGCCTCGAGCAGCGTGACGAGCTCGGCGAAGGCGGAGGTCGCGGAGAGCTGGGCGGCGAGCTCGTCGACGACCTCGTCGGTGGGCCCGTGGAGCTCGATGAAGCGACGGTACGCGGCGATCGCGAGCGCCGAGTCGCCGGCCTGCGCACGCAGGCGGGCGATCTCGAGGTGGTCGGCGCGTGCGTCCTTCGGGCTCGCGGCGCTCTTCGCGCGGGCCTCGAGGCCGTCGGCGAGGGCAGCGGGCTCGGCGAGCGTGCGCAGGTTGCGGACGCGGGCGTCGAGCGCGGTGCGATCGCTCGGGTCGAGCTCGAGCCACGCCGACAGGAGCTTCGCGGCCTTCGCGGGATCCTGCAGGCTCTCCTCGGCGATCCTCGCGGCCTCGACGAGCGCTTCGCGCTTCGCCTTCGGCTGCTCCTCGAGATCGGCGAGCCGCTCGAGCACCTGACAGCGCTCGGCGTCGCGCCCCGTGGTGAGCAGGGTCTGCGCGAGCTCACGCGCCGCCTTGCGAGCGACCTCCGGATCCTGGTCGCCCATCGACAAGAGGCGCAGGTCGATGCCGATCGCGAGCGTGTCGTCACCCAGCACGCCGCGCGCGAGCGTCGAGGCGCGACGCAAGAGCGACACGGCGAGCTCGGTGTCGCGCTCGCGATCGCCGAGCGAGACGAGCACGGCCACGAGCTTGCGCGCGCGGCTCTCGTAGCCCTTCGCGGCGGCCTCCGCGGCGTCGACGAGCGCGCTCTCGCCGGGCTCCGACACGATCGTCGCGAGGCGCGCGTCGTAGGCGCGCACCGGGTCGTTCACCTCGGCCTCGAGCACGAGCTCGAGCTCCTCGAGCTTGTGTCGACGGTCGGCCGCGGCGAGCTCGGCCTCGAGTGAGATCTCGATGCAGCGGGCGACGCCCAGGTGGTCGCCCGCGGCCTGGTAGGCCTTCTTGCGGAGCTCGGCGAGCCTGAGCCGCACCGCGGCCTCGGCGCCAGGCTTGCTCGGGGGTCGAGCGAGGCGCTCACAGGGCTCGGCGACGTCGAAGCTCGGGGTGCTCGCCTCGAGCCAGCGATCGGCGAGCGCGCAGGCCTCCGCATCGGAGGCAGCGAGCAACGGCTCCACGACCCGGACGGCCTGATCGAGCTGGGCGAGCGCGTCGGCGTGGAGCGTGGCCACGCGCAGGCGGAGCGCACGCGCCTCGTCGGCGTCGACGCGCTCGATGCGCGCCTCGAGCAGCGCCGCGAGCTGTGCGTGCCGCTCCTGCTTCTCGTAGAGGCGCTCGAGCGTCGCCTCGAGCCTCGCGTCGCGTGGCCGGATGGCGCGCAAGCGCTCGAGGAAGCCGATCGCGCGGTCCGCGTCGGCGGCGAGCTCGCGGGCCACCTCGGCCGCGTCCTCGAGCAGCATCGCGCGCTCTTCGTCGTCGGAGGCGGCGTCGATGACGCGGTCGTAGAGCTCGAAGAGCTCCGTCCAGCGCTCCTCGGCGTTGTAGACGAGCTTGAGGCGCTCGAAGGCCCAGGTCGCCGTGGGCACCGCATCGATGACGAGGCGCAACATGCGCGTGACGGCCTCTTCGTCGTCGAACCATTCCTCCTGGAAGGCGACGCCTCGCTCGCCGAGGCGCATGGCCACGTCGGCGTCGAGCCCCGTGCCGCGCTGGAGCACGCTCCGATAGGCCTCCGCGACCGACGCGGGCTGGTCGAGCTCTCGCGCGAGCTCTTCGGCGCGGTCCCAGCGCGCCTCGTCGTCCGGGAAGCTCGTGGCCGCGCGCACGACGACGGGCAGCATCGCCGCGACGTCGCCCTCGTAGCAGGCGATCCAGGCGTCGAAGAGCGCCGCCTGCTCGGGGCCGAGCTCGGTGTTCGGCGCGGAGTCGAAGGCGGCGGCGTAGAGCGCGGCGCGCTGGGCGGCGTCGGGTTCCCCCTCGGCCACGCGCGCGACGAGCGCCGCAGCGCGCGCAGCGACGGCAGGCCTGGCGAGCGCCTCGAGCGAGAGCTCGCGGAGCCGCGGCTCGGCAAGCGCATCGAGGGCGATGCCCTCGAGCACGTCGAGCGCAGCCTCGGCCCGATCGAGCTTGCGCAGCAGGGCCTCGGCGAGATCGAGCGACGCGGCGGTGCGCTCGGCGGCGTCGCCCGCTCGCTCGACGGCGATCGTGAGGCAGCGCGCGACCGCCTCGTGGTCGCCGGTCGCGAGCGCGACCTCGAGTCGCCCCTCGCGGATCTCGGCGTCGCTCGGATCGAGCTCGAGCAGCTGGTCGTAGATCGCCGCGGCAGCATCGAGCTGGCCGGCCTCCACCTCGAAGCCCGCGCTCGCCAGCAGGGCCGCTCGGCGTTCTTCGTCCGACGAAGAGAGCTCGACGCAGTGAGCGTGCAGCGCGCGTCGCTCGGCGTCGAGAGATGCGTGCCCGAAGCGCTCGCCGACCTGCTCGGCGAGCGCGACGACCGCGAGTGCGTGCTCGCCGTAGGCGAGCTCGTAGAGCTTCGAGACCAGGGCGATGGCCTCCGCGCTCGACGGCGCGCCGACCAGGAGCTGCTCGGTCACCGCGAGCAGCGCTTCGATCGAGCCGCTCGCGCGGTGCACGCCGGCGAGCTCGCTCAGCACCTCGCGGTCGCCCGGCTCGAGCTGGAGGACGCGCTCGTAGAGCTCGGCTGCCTTGGCGTGGCGCTCGCCCGCGGCGGCGAGCTGCGCCGCGCGACGCAGGCAAGCAGACGCGGCGGCGCGATCCCCGCGCCGCTCCGCGAGCAGCGCACCGAGCCGGACGCGCGCTTCGATCTCGGCCGGCACGTCGCCCGCGGCCAGCTCGACGCGTCGCTCGGCGATCGAGATCAGGAGATCGACGTCGTCGAGGCGCGTGGCGAGCTGCTCTCCGAGCTCGAGCGCGCGAGGATCGACGCGCCCGCCGGAGTCGAGCGCCGAGGTGAAGTGGGTGCGGGCCTCTTCGTCACGACCGCCCGAGAGCGCGACCGTGGCGAGCCTCGCCTCGAGGGAGGCCCGGCCGTCGGCATCCAGCTCGCTCGCGCGAGCGCGGCGGGCTTCGAGCAGCGCGTAGAGCTCGTCGTGGCGCTCGGCGGCGCCGAGCGCGTCGAGCAGCGCGTCTTCGAGCCGAAGGTCGCCGGGCAGCTCGGAGATCGCCGCGCGGTAGGTCGCGATCGCGGCCTCGAGGCCTGGTTCGCTCCCCTCCTCGAGGCTGCCGATGGCGAGGTAGAGCTCGCGCTTCGCGTCGGCGCCCGTGCCCGGGCGCGCGAGCGTCGAGCGCTTGAGCTCGATGCGCTCGGCGGTCGCGCCTCGCTCGGCGAGCAGCGCGTCGACCTGCTCGAGCGCATCGGCGTCGTCGGGGTCGAAGGCGAGCACGCGACGGTAGGCGTCGAGCGCCTTGCTCGGGTCGCCCGCGGCCGCGTAGGCCTCGGCGGTGCGGCGCGCGAGATGGACCAGCGCGGGCGAAGCGCCTCCCTCGGGGGGCTCCGGCGCACCACGCAGCGCGGTGCTCAGCGTCTCGGCGATCGCGGCGCGCGAAGGGCCCCGCTCCGACTGCTCGACGACTCGCTCGGTCCACTCGACCACGCGCTCGAGATCGTGGCTCACGGCCTCGCGCAGCCCGCGCGCGGCGAGGAACAGGGCCTTGACGCGATCGCGCCCGAGCGCGCTCGTGTGCTCGAGCGCCTCCGCGAGGGCGTCGAGGCGCTCGTGCGCCTCGTGGTGGAGGTCGGCACGCGTCTCGAGCGCAGAGATGAGCTCGGGCAGCATGCCATCGGCACGGTAGAGCGGGACGAGCACCTCGCTGGCCTCGAGCCGGAGCTCTCCTGCGCCGAGCATGGCCTCGAGGGCCGCGCGGCTCGAGGGCTCCTGAGGCTCGGCCTGGAGCACCTCGGTGAAGGCCACGAGCGCGTCGCGCTCTCGGCCCACGCGGAGGAGCGCGGCGCCGAGCCGCGCGAGCAGCGGAGGGCGCTCGGCGTCGGGAGCGAGCTCGAGCTCGCTCGTGAGGACCTCCACGAGCTCTGCTTCGCGCCCGGCCACCTCGAGCAGGGGGAGCAGCATGGAGTGCACCCCCCTCGAGGGGCCATGCTCCGCGACGATGCGCAGCAGCGTCTCGGTGGCGCCGGCGTCGTCAGCCGCCTCGAGGCGGACCTGCGCCGCGCGCGTGAGCAGCTCGCGCGCCTCGGGCGCGTCGCCGAGCGTGGTCGCGCGCGCCTCGAGCGTCTCGGCGAGCACACGGTGCTTGCCAGCCTCGAGCAGCAAGCTTTCGAGCGCGGAGGGATCCTCCTCGGGGTCGAGCCGCACGATCCGCGTGCGGGCGTCGATCGCGGCCTCCACGTCGGCGAGCTCGCCTTGGTAGAGCTCGGAGAGCTTGCGCAAGGCCGCGATGCGCTCGCTCGTCTCGGGCGCGACCTTCGAGATCGCCTCGAGCGTCTGCGCAAGCGCGCGGGCCTCGCCCGTCTCGGCGAGCAGACCCTGCAGCGTGCGCGCCGCCTCGAGCGTGGACTCGTCGTCGGCGCCCTGCTCCATCACGCCGGAGAGGAGCGTCCTCGCCCGCTTCGGATCGCCGAGCTCCACGAGCAGCCGCCCCAGCTCGAGCTGGACGCGCGCTCGGCTCGCGGGATCCTTCACGGCCGCCATCGAGCGCTGGAGGAGCTTCGCTGCGTCGGCTTGCTTGCCGAGCTCGCGTGCGATGCGCGCGTAGCGAGCACGCACCTCGTCGTCGCCGGGATCGACGCCCAGGACGGCCTCGTAGTGCGCGTAGGCCGAGGGCGTGTCGCCTAGCCCTTCGACCAAGAAGCCGAGCCGGCGCTGGACCTCGGCGCGTTTGGGGCCACGCAGCTGCTCGATCTGTACGCCGAGCATCTGCGCCACCGCGGCGTGGTCGCCCTCCGCCTCGTAGACCTTCTCGAGCGCGTGCGCCGCACGAGCGCCCATCGCCTTGTGCGACACGAGTCGCTCGGCGAGCCTGCGCGCCGTGGGATCGTGGACGTCGGCGGCGAGCACCTCCTCGACGTGCGAGATGGCGCGCTCGATGTCGGGCAGCTCGGCGTCGTAGATCTCGACGATGCGCTTGCGGATGCTCAGCGCGAGCTCCGGCGGAGGCGGAGGATCTGCGGTGACGGCGACCTCGAGCGCGCGCGCGAGCTCGGCGTACTTGCCGGCGGCCGCGAGGCGGTTCTCGAGCGCGAGCAGCGCACCCTCGTCGGTGTGGTCGATGCGGAGGATCTGCTGGGCGATCTTGAGCGCGCGATCGTCGTCGCCCTCGGGCACGAGCTCGAGGGCCGTGCGCAGGTGCGAGAGCGCGACCTCGGGCTCGGTCTTCGGACCGACGACGGAGAGGTGCAGCTGACAGAGCTTCTCCTTGTCGCCCTGATCGGCGAAGAGGCGCGCGAGCTGCTCGAAGGCCTCCACGTGCCCGGGCACGAGCGTGAGTACGCGCTCGAGCGCGCCCACGGTGCCGTCGATGTCACCGAGGCCGATGAGCAGGAAGCGCGAGGCGTTGAGGAAGATCTGCGCCTGCTGCGGCGCCGCCATGATGCGGACGCGGCGATCCTGGCCGAGCTTCTCGTAGGCCGAAGCGAGCTCGACGAGACGATCGTCGCGCATCGCGGCCGCGTGGAGCTTGTCCCACAGCTCCGGGTGCGCGTTCCCACGCGCCTGAGCCATCACCAGGACGTCGAGGATCTGCGCCTCGTGCTCCAGGGGTTGTTCGAGCACCTCCGCGAGGTTCTCGATTCGAAGAGGTACGGCCCGGCTTCCCTCTTGCATTGACTCGTGCGCCTTTCGTGCGGTCGTCGTCGCCTCGGACGACGGCCTTCGCGACAGCACACCGCCCCGTGCGGTGCGCACTCGGCCCCAGGCCCGAGGATGGGAGGGGCCGCCAGAAGAACCCCAAAGGAATCACAAGCGATGGGCGTTCGTCCCGCAGGAAGCGCCTCCACGTTCGCAGAAGTCGGGGGCCCTCGGTCGACACGGGGACGAGCTGGTGCGACACTCTGCTCATGGGCGTGTCGAGGCGCACGATCCTGGGCGCCATCGCGGCGGGCACCTGTGCAGGTGCGACCTTCGCCCACCGTGTGCTCGAAGCCGCTCCGGCGCCGTACGAGGTGCTCGAGCTCGAGGCGCCGGGCAGGCTCGCCTCGAGGTTCAGCCTGCTCGTGCCACGACACACCGAGCCGGGCACCGAGCTGCGCCTCCTGGTCGCTCTGCACGGGCTCGGAGAGGCACACGACGAGCGCGTGGGCGTGCGCGCGTGGCTCGACCGCTACGGCCTCGGGAGCTCCTACGAGCGCCTGCTCGCGCCGCCGATCACACCCTCGGGCAGACGCGGCGAGTGGACCGCCGAGCGGCTGGCGGAGGTGAACGCGAGCCTCGCCGCCCGCCCCTTCGCGGGGCTCGCGGTGGCCTGCCCCTTCACGCCGAGCCTCAAGGGCGTCGCCGATCGCAGGAGCGCGCTCGCGGAGTACGCCGACTGGCTCGTGGAGCAGGTCGTGCCACGCGCGTGCCGCGCCGCGTCAGTCCCCGAACGCGCTGCTTCGATCGGCCTCGACGGCTGCTCGATGGGAGGCCCCTACGCGCTCGACACCTTCCTGAGGCACCCCAAGGCCTTCGCTTCGCTCGGCGTCGTTCAGCCCGCCTTCGGCCTGCACCGCGTGCCCTCCTACGCCGAGCGGCTCGCGGGCGCGCTCTCGAGCTCGAACACGCGCATGCAGCTGCTCTCGAGCCGTGGCGACCCCTTCGTCGAGCCGACGACCGCGCTCGCGAGCGCGCTCGAGAAGCAGGGCGGCTCGCCGCGGCTGCGCGTCTTGCCTGGCCCGCACGATCAGCCCTGGCTGCGGGAAGCAGGCACGATCGAGATGCTGCTGTTCCACGAGCGGGGCGGCTGAAGCCCTACCGATCGGTGCGTGCCGCGCTAGGCTCTCGGCCGATGAGCCTCCATACCCGTTCGCTGCTCGCCTCGCTGCTCTCGATCTCGATGCTCGCGCTCGGCGCCTGCGGCGACGACGGAGGAGGCACCGGTGGTGGGGGTGGTGGCAGCGGCGAGACCGAGGGCTGCGACGGCACCAGCCTGCTCGACGTGCCCTCGGACACCTCGCTGCGTGGCCCGTGGATCGTCGGAGCACGTACGGTCGACGTGCAAGGGCTGCGCGTCGAGGTCTTCTACCCGTCGGCGGGCGGAGAGCTCGCGGACATCCAGCCCAAGCGCTACGACCTGCGCGACTTCCTGCCGGCCTCGGAGGCCGCGAAGGTGAGCGACGAGGTCGCGCCCTACCAGAGCTGCGAGTGCGGCGACGCGCTTCCGCTCGACGAAGCCCACGGTCCGTATCCGGTGATCGTCTTCGTGCACGGCACGGCGAGCTTCCGCACCCAGTCGCTCGAGCAGGTCGTGCACTGGGCGAGCCGCGGCTTCGTCGTCGTCGCCGCCGATCACCCGGGCCTCTACATGGGCGACTTCCTCGGTTCGCTCTGTGGGCAGGAGCCTCCTCCGCGCGACCTCGCCGGCGATATCGCGAAGCTCGTCGCCGCCGTGCAGAGCCCGGCCGGCGAGCTCGCGTTCCTCTCCGGCAGGGTCGACGCCACGCGCATCGGCATGGCCGGCCACAGCGCGGGTGGCGCGGCGGTGTCGACCCAGGGTGAGGTCGCGCGTGTGCTCATCCCCATGGCCGCGGGAGGCGCGAGCTCGGGCGCGGCGCTCGAGCGCACGCTCGTGCTCGGCGCCGAGGAAGACAAGGTCGTCGGCTTCAACCAGACGATCGACGGCTACGAGGCGACCCCCCCGCCGCGCAGGCTCGTCTCGCTCACGCCGGCCGGGCACCTCGCCTTCGCCGACCTCTGCGACATCCGCAACGACGCCGGCGACGACATCGTCACCGTGGCGCTCGCGACGGACATCTGCGGCGCGAACCTCGCTGGCGCGCTCTTCGACTGCGGACCCGGCTACATGGAGCCCGCGCGCAGCGCGCTCATCGTGAACGACGCCTCGGCCGCCGCCTTCGAGGAGGTCCTGCACTGCGCCCCGGCGCGCGCGACCTGGCTGGACGCCATCGCCGAGCGCTACCCGAACGAGATCGGCGAGACGCGCTCGGAGTGAGGGCTCCTCGGTGCACGTGAAGGCCTGGCCTACGGCGTCGGCCGGGGATCAGGCTTCGCCCACCGTGCGCATGCCGATGCCGCTCGCGGGGCTGAGGCCGAGCAGGGCGTGCGCGCGCTCCCAGCGCTGGTCGAGCGCGACGTCGAAGACGACGTCCTCGTCGAAGGGCACCGGGAGCCACGCGCCCTGGGCGATCTCAGCCTCGAGCTGGCCCGGACCCCAGCCGCTGTAGCCCAGCACGACGAAGCGCCGCCCGTAGCCGCCGCCCCCCTCGAGATCGCGCGCGAGCGCGTCGAAGGCCAGGCGCGAGCTCGAGATCGCGACACGCTCGCTCACCGAGATGGCCCCGGGCGCGAGCTCCGACGCGCCGCGCTCCGCCGAGATCACCCAGCCGGAGCCCGGCTCCACCGGACCACCGAGCAGCACGCCGCCCTCGATCGCGCCGAGGCCCTCGCCGTAGCCGGCGAGCCCGAGCACCTCGCCGAGCTCGAGCGGCGCGAGGCGGTTGATCACGAAGCCGAGCGCCCCCGCGGGACCGTGGAGCGCGAGCAACACGACCGTGCGCTCGAAGTTCGGATCGCCGAGCGGAGGCGAAGCGATGAGAAGGCCGGGTGCGAGCCTGCCCGAGATGCCGCTAGCGCGCTCGGCTGCCATGAAGCGCGAGGCTACGACACAACGGCTTGCGATGCCCACCGACTCGGGCAGGATGGCGCCGCCGGACCGGGCTCGACGCGAGCGCTGCGATGGCCGACGACCCCATGCAGCGGCTCGAGCTCGACTTCCACGGCGGCACCCTGAGGTTACGCGGGCTCTCGCCCGAGGCCGCGCTGCGCTCGGCCGTCTTCGACGCACGCGAGGCGGTGCACCGCGCTCGTGGCATCGACTACCGCGAGCTCGTGCTCGAGCTCCGGGAGCTGGGGCACACGCTCGACGACCGCGCGCGCGCCTACGTCGAGGTCGAGCACACGCAGCGCACGCGGCGCACGCCCTTCCCGCACCAGAGCGAGGCCGTGCGCGCCTGGCTCGACGCGAAGGCGCGAGGCGTGGTCGTGCTGCCGACCGGCGCCGGCAAGACCTTCGTGGCGATGCTCGCGATCGCCTCGCGCAAGCGCAGCTCGCTCGTGATCGTGCCGACGCTCGATCTCATGTCGCAGTGGCACGACGCGCTCGAGGCGGCTTTCGGCGGCACCGTCGGCTTGCTCGGGGGCGGCTACCACGAGATCGAGCAGCTCACGGTGTCGACCTACGACTCGGCGCACCTGCACATGGACCGGCTCGGCAACCGCTTCGGCCTCGTGATCTTCGACGAGTGCCACCACCTGCCGAGCGACGCCTACGCCACGGCCGCTCGCATGTGCATCGCGCCCTTCCGGCTCGGGCTCACCGCCACGCCCGAGCGCAACGACGGGCGCGAGGCGCTCTACGACGAGCTCGTCGGGCCGGTCTGCTACCGGCGCGACATCCACGAGCTGTCGGGCCTGTACCTCGCCGAGTACGAGACCGTGCGCCTTGAGGTGCCGCTCTCGCCCGAGGAGCGCGCGGCCTACGACGAAGCGCGCGCCACCTACGTCGCCTTCCTCCGCCGCGCGGGCATCTCGATGAGCCGCCCCGACGGCTGGAGCCAGTTCTTGATCCGCAGCTCGCAGTCCGACGAAGGTAGGCGAGCCTTCCTCGCCTACCGCGCCCAGCGCAAGCTCGCGCTCGCCGCGCCCGGCAAGATCGACCTGCTCGAGCGCCTGCTGACGCGGCACCGGCAGGATCGTGTGCTCGTCTTCACCGAGGACAACGCCACCGTCTACGAGATCGCGCGGCGCTTCCTGCTGCCGGCGATCACCCACCAGACCAAGATCCGCGAGCGCGCAGGCATCCTCTCCGGCCTGCACGACGGCAGCTATGGCGCGGTCGTCACGAGCAAGGTGCTCAACGAAGGCGTCGACGTGCCGAGCGCGAACGTGGCCATCGTGCTCTCGGGCTCGGGCTCGGTGCGAGAGCACGTGCAGCGGCTCGGGCGGGTGCTGCGCAAGCAGGGCGACAAACGCGCGTTGCTCTACGAGCTCGTCGCGGCGGGCACGAGCGAGGAGCGCACGAGCGACCGGAGGCGCCAGCACGTTGCTTACGAGTGAGCTCATGCGCGTGCGCAAGCGGGCCGGGCGCATCACGCCGCTCTTCCTGCGCGGAGAGGCGCGCGCGCGCCTCTTGCCGATCGCCGCCTCGGTCATCGAGGCCTTCGCGGCCTCGGTCGGCAAGACCCGCTCGGAGCTCGACGAGCTGCTCGCGGGTGTGCCGAAGCCGGCCCGCGATCGGGTGACGGTGCTGGGCTTCGTCAAGCTCTGCGAGGACCGCTGCGAGACGACGGCGCCCGAGGGCCTCGAGCCGGCCACGGTGCGGCGCGAGCTCTTCCAGCGCTCCGCCGCGGCCTGGCGCAGCGGTGCCGGCTACGAGCGCAGCGCCGTGCTGCGCGACGCGGCGAGCGCGCTCGGCGTGGGCGTGGAGGCGCTCGAGCTCGCGCTCTTCGCGGATCTGGCCGACGCGCAGGTCGTGCGCTCGTTCGAGCGGCTCAGCCCCGAGGAGCTGCTCGATCGCTACGACCTCGCGCTCGCGCAGTCGGTGCTCCTGCGCGCGGTGCGCGTCGAGGTCGACCTCGAGGGCGAGGATCCCGCGGCGATGCGCGCGCTCTTCCGCGCGGCGCGCTTCCACGGGCTCGTGCACACCGTGAGCGAGCTCGCGACGGGCGGGCAGCGCCTCGTGGTCGACGGGCCCTTCAGCCTCTTCGACGCGGTGCAGCGCTACGGCCTCAAGCTCGCGAGCTTCCTGCCGCACGTGCTCGCCTGCCCACGCTTCACGCTGCGCGCGGAGATCCTCCACGGCACGAAGCGCGAGCGCCTCGAGCTCCTCCTCGAACCGAAGGACGGCCTCGTGCCGGGCAGGCTGCCGGCGACGGGCGCGAGGCCCGAGCTCAGCGCGATGGTCGAGGCCTTCGAGGCGCTCGGCTCGGAGTGGAAGGTCGCGCGCTCCGAGCAGGTGATCGCGCGCCCCGGGGAGCCGGTGATCGTGCCGGACCTCGTCTTCGTCTCGTCGCGCACGAAGACACGCGTGCACCTCGAGGCCTTCGGCTTCTGGAGTCGCAAGGCGGTGTGGCAGCGCATCGAGCAGATCCGCGCCGGGCTGCCCGAGCGCATGCTGCTCGTGGCCAGCAAGAAGCTGCGTGTGAGCGAGGAGCTGCTCGAGGAGAGCGAGGCCTCGGAGCTCTACGTCTACGGCACCGCGATCAGCGCGCGCGAGGTGCTCGCGAGGCTGCGCGCCATCGAGCAGGGCGACGCGCGAGGAGGCTGAGCGCCGAGCGAGAGGCGCGCTCGCGCCGCGCAGCCGAGTTGGCACTGTCGTTGCTGTAGCAGAGAGGCATGGCGCCCACATCGCTCCCCGACGGGCTCGCCGCCTACCTCCGACAGCGCTTCGCTGGGCGCGAGGTCGTGCGTGCGATCGAGCTCGGGGTCGACGAGGCCAAGGGCGCGGGCGAGACGAGCAAGGGCATCGGATACGGCTCGGTGTGGCGGATCCAGCTCGCCGAAGGCGGCCGAGCGCCGCTCGATCTGGTGCTGCATTCGCCCAAGAGCGACGACTTCGGCCACGATCGGCGCGCCGATCGCGCGAGCGGCGCGCTGCTCGCCTACGACAGCTTCGGCCTCTTGCGTTCTCACGCGCGTGCGCTCGACGTGGGCGCGGTGCGCGCCGACGGCACGCTCGTATCACTCGGTGACACGGGCGAGTTCTGGCTGCTCACCGAGTGGCTCGAGGGCGAGCCCTACGCGCAGGATCTGCGGCGCGTCGCCAGAGATGCGTCGCTCGGGACGCAGGACCTCGAGCGCGCCGAGCGCCTCGCGCGCTACCTCGCGGAGCTCCACTTCGAGCAGCCGCCCGGCGGCGCCCCGGCCTACCGCCGCGCGGTGCGCGATCTCGTGGGCCACGGCGAGGGCATCTTCGGCATGATCGACGGTTACCCCGACGATCTGCCGGAAGCCTCGGCCGCGCGGCTCGAGGCGATCGAGCTGGGCGCGGTCCGTTGGCGCTCGAGGCTGCGCGGCCGGCACCACCGCCTCCGGCGCACCCACGGCGACTTCCATCCGTTCAACCTGCTCTTCGACGCCTCGGGCGAGCTCGGCGTGCTCGACACGAGCCGAGGCTCTCTGGGCGACCCGGCCGACGACGTCGCCTGCCTCGCGCTCAACTACCTCTTCTTCGGGCTCGAGCTCGACGACGACGCCTGGCGTCGCTCGCTCGGGCGCCTCTACCACCGCTTCTTCGAGACCTACCTCGAGCACCGCGACGACCCGGAGCTCTTCGAGGTGATCGGCCCTTATTTCGCCTGGCGGGGGCTCGTGCTCGCGAGCCCTCGCTGGTATCCCGATCTCCCGCCTCGAGATCGGGACAAGCTGCTCCATTTCGTGGAGCATGCCTTGGACGGGACGAGGCCTTTCCACCCGGCGCTCGCCGAGGAGGTGCTGCGATGCACGGCTGCGTGATTTGGCTCACAGGACTCCCCTCCTCCGGCAAGTCGACGCTCGCGATGCATGCGGCCGAGCGCTTGCGGAGAGACGGGCAAGCGGTCGCCGTTCTCGACGGCGACGACGTGCGCGAGTCGCTCGTGCCCACGCTCGGCTACGACGAGGTCGACCGAGCGAACTTCTACGAGACGCTCGCGCGCCTGGCCGCGATGCTCGCGAAGCAAGGCCTGGTGGTGCTCGTGGCGGCCACGGCCCACCGCGCCCAGTTCCGCGCGCGCGCGCGGTCGCTCGCCCCTCGGTGGATCGAGGTGTTCGTCGACGCGCCCGAGGAGGTCTGCCGCTCCCGCGATCCGAAGGGTCTGTGGGGCGCGGAGACCAGCAGCGTGAGGCTCCCCGGCGCGGGGGAGCCCTACGAGGCGCCCACGGATCCCGACGTGCACGTCGAGCACCTCGACTCGACCGAGCAGGCGATCGCGCACATCGTCGAGGCGCTCGCGGAAGACGAGCCGCCCGTCTCGACCTGGTGAGCAGCGCGTAGGCCCGCGCCTCCGGCGGCGACGCTCAGAACGCGCCCTCGAGCGTCAGCATGCCGCCGCCAGGCGCGGGCGCGCCACCGATGCGCACGGGCAGGCTGGCGACCTCGTCTCCACCGCCCGAGGCGCTCACGATGCCGACGACCACGGCTGCGGCGAGCGAGGCCACGCCGACGCCGAGGCCGATGTCGCCGATGAGGAACTTGGTGCGGATCGAGTCGACCTCGTCGTCGCTGCAATTGGGCGCGCAGCTCGTCTCCGCGTCGGATTTCTCGCTCAGGCCCATCGCACCGAAGGTCGCGAACACCGCGATGCCCGCGACGCCGATGCCACCGAGCACCCAGGTCGCAGGCGAGATGCCTCCGCCGCCGGAGCCAGCGCCGGCGTCTTGGGGCGCGAAGGAGATGTCGACCTTGCGGTTCTTCTCGCCCTCGCGCACCACGAGCTCTCGCTCCACCGGAGCCTCGCCCTCGAGCTCGACGACGATGCGGTGCGAGCCGGGATCGAGCGGCTTCGCCTTGCCGTCGAGCGACTCGAGCAAGAGCTCGCCATCGACCGTGATGCGCACGCGGGTTGCGTCCTTGCCCGCGCGATCGGTGACCGCGAAGATGATCGTCGGCTGGCTCTGTTCGACCTCGGCGACCCAGGTCGTGCAGTCGCTCTTGGTGATCGCCGGGCAGCCTGGGTCGGCGCAGATCAAGAAGCGCTCCTTCGCGGCTTGCAGAGAGCCCTCGGAGCGCAGCTTCTGGCCCTCTTCGTAGGCCTCGACGCAGGCCTGCGGATCGGCGGCGTGGGAGATCGCCGGAGCGCCGACGAGCAGCCCGCCGACGAGCAGCGCGCCGACGAGCGGCGCGCCCAGGGAGGTCGAGGCGCGGGGCGCGGTGCGAAGGCGACGGAGCGGGCCGAGGTCGGTCATGGGGGCGAGCGCCATGCTACACCGCGGATCGGGCGCGTTGATGGTGCTTCGAGTGACCGAGCTCGGCTCGGAGAGGCTCCAGCGCTCGTCTACGCTCAGAGGCACTCGCGCTTGATCTTCCGGATGCCGCCCTCGAAGTAATACGGGGGGTTACACTGCGCCTTGGGCGCGGGCGCGGGCTCGGGGCTCGGCGCGGGCCGCGCGGTCGAAGGTGGGGTCGTGGTCGTCGTGCCGGGGCGCGGCGCGGGAGCGCGCGCGCCGGCGAGCGCGGTGGGCTTCGTCGCGACCGAGGCAGTCGCCGAGGGCAACTCGCTCGCGGCCGGCGAGGCCGATGACTCGGCGGCCGCGCTCGCCACGGCGCTCGCGGGCGTGGCGGCGACGGAGGGCGCCAGCGCCCCGTCGCCCGTCGCGGGCAGCTGGGCGGCGGCGCCCCCCGGTACGGGTGTGGCCCTGAGCGCCAGCGCGACGAGCGCGATGACCGAGAGCGAGGCCAAGAGCCCGATGCCCACGCCGAGCATCGCGCGCGAGCGGCGCGGAGCGGGCGGGTAGCCGGAGACCACCGCGCTCGAGACCTTGGAGAGCGAGCTCGTCTCTCCGGTGGCCGGCACGATGAACGGCGCGGAGGGCGCGCGCCCCAGCGCCTCGCCGGCCATCGCCTGCACCCGCGCTGCACCGCCGAGCGCCTCGAGATCGGTCGGCATGCTCTCGATCTCCTTCACGTGAGCGGCGCGCTTCGCGATGGAGTCGCGCGCGCAGTCGACGACGAGCGCGCCGACCCTGCGCGGTGACTCCACGCCGAGCACGTCTTCGAGGGCGACGGCCATGTCGTAGGCGGTGGAGTAGCGCTGGTTCGGATCGCGCGCGAGCCCACGCAAGACGACCTCGTCGATGCCCGGCGGCAGGTCCGGGACGACCGCGCTCGGCGGTGTCGGCTGCCCCGTCATGATCTTGTGCAGGATCGCCCCCTCGTTGCCGCCGTCGAAGAGGCGCTGCGAGGTGAGCGCCTCCCAGAGCACCACCGAGGCGGCGTACACGTCGGCGCGCCTGTCGATGTGCTCGCCGGCGATCTGCTCGACCGGCATGTAGGCGAGCTTGCCCTTGATCTGACCGTCGCGCGTCGTCTGGATGCGCCCGGCGGCCTTGGCCACGCCGAAGTCGAGCACACGCGCGGTGCCGTCGACGCCGACCAGCACGTTCTGCGGGGAGACGTCGCGGTGGATGATGTGCAAGGGCTCACCGCGCTCGCTCTTCGCCTCGTGCGCCGCGTGCAGGCCGTAGAGCACGTTGGTGATGATCGAGCCGACCATGCGCGGCGGGATGCGCGAGTGGGCTGCGCGCATCGTGCGCAGGATGCGCGCGAGCGACTCGCCCTCGACGTACTCCATGACCAGGAAGAGCTCGCCCTCGAGCGCGACGACGTCGAGCGTGGCGACGACGTTGGGGTGCTGGATGCGCGCCGCCACCCTGGCCTCGTCGAGGAACATGGAGACGAACTCGGGGTCCTTGGCGAACTGAGGGTGCAGCCGCTTGATCGCCACCGTGCGGGAGAAACCCACGGGACCGAGCAGGCGCCCGAAGTGCACCGTGGCCATGCCTCCGGCGGCGATCTCGCCGTAGAGGGCATAGCGTCCCACGACGCGGATCGGTGCCTCGCCCATCGACGGAGGAGCGTAGCAGACCCCTTCGGCTCGAGGTCCAGATCACGCAGGACCCTGGGCGAGGCCCGGGCGATACTGACTCGGTCGTGACGACGGGAGCCGACCAGGAGCTGCTCGGAGGGCGCTTCGTGCTCGAGCGCGAGGTCGGCTCCGGCGGCATGGGCACCGTGTACCGTGCCTTCGATCGCGACACCGCCGAGCGCGTCGCGGTCAAGCTCCTGCATTCGTCGAACCGCATCGACGTGGCGCGTTTCGAGCGGGAGGCCACCCTGCTGGCCGGGCTCCGACACCCAGCCGTGGTGCGCTACGTCGCGCACGGCCACCACGCAGACGGCAGGCCCTTCCTCGCGATGGAGTGGCTCGAGGGCGTCGATCTCGCCGAGCGGCTCGCGAAGCACGGGGCGCTCGGCGTGAGCGAGGCGCTGGTCGTCGCGCGCAGGCTCGCCGACGCGCTCGCCACGGTGCACGCGCACAGGCTCGTGCACCGCGACGTGAAGCCGGGCAACGTGTTCCTCGTCGATGGCGAGTTCGAGCGCGCCAAGCTCGTCGATTTCGGGCTCGCGCGCTCGGCGCGAGGGGGTCAGCTCACGAGCGAGGGCATGGTGCTCGGCACGCCCGCCTACATGGCGCCGGAGCAAATCCGGGGCGAAGCGACGGATCCGCGCATCGACGTGTACGGCGTGGGCGGCGTGCTCTTCGAGTGCCTCAGCCTGCGCGCGCCCTTCGACGCGAGCGACATCGTGGAGCTGCTCGGCAAGGTCCTGCTCGAGCCCGCGCCGCGCGTGCGCGAGCTCCGCCCCGACGTACCTCCGGGGCTCTCGGCCTTCGTCACGCGGCTCTTGTCGAAGGACCCGAACGAGCGGCCTCGCGACGGTGAGGCGCTGCGCGCGGAGCTGCGAGACCTCGACCTCGAGCGACCCGAGCCCGCGCACGCGCCCACCGCGGAGCTCGAGCGGCAGCTCGCCTGCGTGCTCGTCCTGATGCACCCGGGCGCCGACGAAGGCTCAGCCGCGGTCGCTCGTGCGCTCGCGGAGCAGTACGGTGGCACGCTGCAGGCCGAGCTGCCCACGGCCTACCTCGTCTCCTTCGCTCTGCGGACGAGCGTCGAGGAGATGGTCGTGCGTGCCGCCCGCTGCGCGCTCGCGGCGACTTCCATACGCGGCTTCGAGCGCGCCTCGCTCGCCACGCTGCGCGAGGGCGAGGAGCGCGCGCTCGGCAGGGCGATCGAACGGGCGACGCGAGGCCTGGGCCTCGCCGCGCCAGGCGCGCTCGTGGGGCTCGACGAGCTGAGCGCGCACCTCTTGCCGCAGCGCTTCGAGCTCACGCGCGCCGGAGGTGGGGAGCCCACGCTCCTTCGTGAGCGCGACGGCTTCGACGGTTCGCTGCCGCTGCGCGGTCTGGCGAGCAGCTTCGTGGGGCGCGAGACGGAGCTGGCGTGGCTCGCCACCGAGACGCGCCGAGCCCTCGACGAGCGCCGCGCGGACGTCGTCGTGCTGAGCGGCGAGCCCGGCGCGGGCAAGTCGCGGCTGCGTCGGGAGGCCTCGATGGAGCTCTCGCGCCAGCTGCCGGAGCTCAGCGTGTGGAGCCTGCGGGGCGAGCCCTCCGAGCAACCCGCGAGCTTCGGCTGCCTGCGCACCGCGCTCGCTCGTCAAGCCTCGCTCTCGGGCGTCGATCCCGCGCTGGATCACCGCCGCCTGCTCGCGCGCATCTCGCGTCATCTCGCCCCGGAGCGCGTTCCGCACGTGGCGCGTGTGCTCGGCGAGCTCGTGGGCTTGCCCTTCGCCGACCCCGACCACGAGCTCGAGGCGCTGAGGCCATCGCCGGAGCGCTGGCTCGAGCACGCCGCGCAGGCGCTCGCGGAGTGGCTCGCCGCCGAGGCCTCACGCGCGCCGTTCGTGCTCGCGCTCGAGGACGCGCAGTGGGTCGACACACCCACGCTCAGGCTGCTGCTCGGTGCCGTGCGAGCCTCTCGGGGTCGAGCGCTCACGCTCTGGATCCTGACGCGGCCCGAGGGCCTCGCGCGCATCGACGAGGAGCTCGCCGGGTTCGCGCCGCTGCGGCTCAGGCTGCATCCGCTGTCCGACGCCGCGATGCAGAAGCTCTCGAGCGCTCTGCTCGGCGCGCGCACGAACGACGAGCTGGTGCGCTCGATCGTCGAGCGCTCGCTGGGCAACCCGCTGCTCGCGGAGGAGCTGGCGCGGGGGGCGCTCGAGGGCTGGGACGACGGGTCCGCGCGTACGATCCTCGGGCTCATCGAGGCGAGGCTGCTCGCCCTGCCCCCGAAGCTCTTGCGTGTGCTGCGCACTGCGGCGCTCGTGGGGCAGGTCGTGTATCGCGGCGCCGTCGCGGAGCTCTGCGGCGATCTCGAGCTACGGGAGCTCGACGCGGAGCTCGACGAGCTCGTGCGCCGGGACTGGCTGGTCGATCACGCGCACCCGCGCCACGCCGGCGACCGAGAGCTGGCGTTCCGCCACCCCGTCTTGCGTGACGCCGCCGAGGCCGCGCTGCCCGCCGAGGCCCGCCTCGCGAGTCACCGCGTCATCGCGCGTTGGTTGGAGCGTGTGGGAGATCGCGACGAGGCCCGCATCGCCGCGCACTTCGCGCGCGCGGGCGCGGGGCACGTGGCGGCCACTCACTATGCACGAGCCGCGAGCCAAGCGCTGCTCGCGGGCGACGCGCGCGCCGCGCTCGAGCAGGCCGCGCGTGGGCTCTCCTGCGGGCCGGACGAGCGCGTGCAGGGTTGGCTGCGCATCCTGCAGGCCGAGGGGCACGAGCGGCGCTTCGAGCCCGAGAAGGCGCTCGCGGCGGCGCGCGAGGCGGAGCGCCTCCTGCGTGAGGTCGACGGCGTGCCGGACGACCGGCACCTCGACGCGAAGGCGGCGGTGGTGCGCGCCGCGCGGCACCTCGGCTGGCTCGACTCGCCCGGGCCCGACCCGAAGACGCCGGAGGGGCGCGCCGAGCTCGATCGGCAGCTCGCGCTCGTGGAGTCCCGCCTCGTCGACCCAGCGGCGGCCGCGAGCCCGCCTCGAGGCGGCTGACGCTGCTTCGGCGCCGGCTGCGCAAGTCTTGCACCCCGCGCCTCGGGTCGGTCGCGCAAGTGCATGAAGCTGCACGCGAGCGCGCCCGCTCCGAGCTGGCCCCTCGCTTGCAGCTACGAAGATCGGGCGGTGCAAGAGCCCAAGGAGGCTGACGTCATGACCATCACCAACAAGAAGCTGGTTCGCTCCTACTCGGTCGCGCCGAACGGAGACCTCGTCGTCATCTCGTGGAATCGCGACGGGCACCGCTCGGACATGAGCAAGGACTACGAGGAGCTCCCCCGAAACAGGCACCTCCTGCTCGCCGACGCCTTCCTGGACGTCTTCCGTCACGAGAACGGAGAGCTCAGCTGGGCCGGCTCCCCCAACGGACACACCCCTTCGAGCGCCGTGAGCTGGAAGCTGCTCATGGACGCCTTCGTCGAGGACCTCGGGAGCGAGGGCACCGCCCGCGGATTCTGAGGCCTCGAGGTCGCACCGCTCGAAGCCCGCGCTCCGTACGGCCGCAGGGCCGATCGTAGGGGCACGCCGTGGAGGCGCGTCCGTAGTAGAGCACTGCGACATGAGCGCCCACTCGACGCCGTGGCCGGGTCTCGTCGAGGCCTGGCCACGCGCGCGTCTACTCCACCTCGATCGCGACATCGTCGTCGTCGACAAGCCGGCGGGCACCTCGACGCACGCGCCCGACGAGGCGCACCACGACGACGTCGTCTCCAGACTCGCGCGTCACTTCGAGGCGCTCGGAGAGGATCGCTACCTCGGCATCCACCAGCGGCTCGATCGCGACACCTCGGGCGTCTTGCTGCTGTCGCGCAGGCGCGAGGCCAACAAGTCGCTCGCCGAGCAGTTCGAGGGGCGGCGCATCGACAAACGCTACGTCGCCGTCGTCGAGGGGCGCGTACCCGAGCGCGCCGTGCTCGTGCATCACCTCGCACCGGGACCGGACGGCACGCGTGTGGCCCGTGAGGCTCGCGGTCGGCCTCGGCCCGACGAGCAGGAGGCGCGCACCAAGCTCGCGCGCCTCGAGCGCGTCGGCAAACGCAGCCTCGTCGAGCTCGTGCCCGAGACGGGGCGAACCCACCAGCTGCGCGTGCAGCTCGCGGCCATCGGCGCGCCGATCGTCGGTGACACGCTCTACGGCGGCGCGCCCTCCGAGCGCCTGTGCCTGCACGCGCGCGCGCTCGGGCTCGTGCACCCCTCGAGCGGTCAGCGCGTGCTCTTCGAGGCGCCCTTCCCGGCGGAGCTGCGCAGAGCACTGACGAACGACGGCACCCCGCGCCTGCCTTCCGACCGTGCCGAGCTCGAGGCGCTGATCCGCGCCGCCGCCGATCGACGCTATGGCGTGCTCGCTGGCGGCGAGACCGAGGTCTGCCGCCTCGCACACCTCGACGCCGACGCCCTGCCCGGGCTGTCGATCGATCTCTACGGCGCCTACGCGGTGCTCTCGATCTACGAGGAGCTCGAGCCAGAGCTCGTCGACGCGGTGGCGGGAGCGATCCTCGACGCAGGCGCGAAGGGGGTCTACCTCAAGCGCCGACCGAAGCACGCGAGCCGCATCGTGGACTCGCGCACCGACGAGGTCGCGCCGAAGCTGCCGATCGCCGGAGAGGCCGCGCCCGACCCGCTCGAGGTCCGTGAGAACGGCGTGCCCTTCGAGGCGCGCCTCGGCGACGGCTTGTCCACGGGGCTCTTCCTCGACCAGCGCGACAACCGTGTGCGGGTGCGCGAGCTCGCCAAGGGGGCGCGCATGCTCAACCTCTTCGCGTACACCGGCAGCTTCTCGGTGGTCGCCGCGCTCGGCGGCGCGAAGAGCACCACCACGGTCGACGTGTCCCGCACGGTGCTCGCCTGGGCCGAGAGGAACCTCGCGCGGAGCGGCTTCGAGGGCCAGGCGCACGCCACCATCGAGTCCGACGTCTTCGCCTTCCTCGAGCGCGCGAAGCAGCGAGGCGAGAAGTGGGACCTCGTCGTGCTCGATCCACCGAGCTTCTCGACGACGAAGCGCTCGCGCTTCAGCGCCGAAGACGACTACCAGAAGCTCGCCGAGGCCACCTTCGCGGTGTGCTCGGCCGGCGCGAAGCTGCTCGCCTGCACGAACCACCGCGGCATCCCCATGATGAAGCTGCGGCGCAAGCTCCACGAGGCGGCGCGCGCGGTCGGGCGCGAGGTCGCGCAGATGCGCAGCCTGCCGCCGCCGAGCGACTTCCCTGCGCCGCCCGGCAGCGAGCCGCACCTCAAGTGCGTGCTCGTGACGCTCGGAGGCACGGTGTCCACGAAGCCGAAGGCCGGCGAAGGCGGCGCGCGAGGCGCGCCGGGCAAGCGCGGCACGGGCGAGCGTGGTCCCGCCCAGCGTGGGGCGGGCGAGCGCGGGCCGCGCGGCACACCTCAGCCCGGCGCGAAGCCTCAGAAGGGCGGCCTCGTGAGCACGAGCTCGAAGCTCACGACCGAGGTGTCGCTGCCAGGATCGCGCGGGAAGCGCAGCGCGCGCACCGCGTCGACGACGCAGTCACGCAAGCGCGCGTCGTCGGGCTGACTGCGCGGCGCCTCGGCAGAGGCCACCGAGCCGGCCGGGCCCAGCGTGAGGCGCAGCTCGACCTTGGCGTCGGCAATCGCGCAGGGCCGGAAGCTCTCGAGGTTCTCGCTCAACACCTGGGTGATGCTCTCGCGCGTGACGCGACCGCCCGTGACCACCGCCACGGCCGCGAGCGGGGTCTCGCCCGTGCCCGAGCCAGGCTTCGGACCCTGCGTGCCCGGCCGCGCGAGCTCGTCCGTCGCCCGCTCGCCGCTCCCGACCTCGGGGCCGGCCACGGGCGGCGGAGACGCCACCTCTTCGCGCGACGATCGTGCGCCGCCCTTCTCCTTCGCGGCGGGGCTCTTCGCGTCAGGATCGCCCTCCGCGGGCTCGCGCTGGGCCGTCTGGGCCGCAGTCGCCGCGGCCGAGCCCGCTGCGGGCGCGGGAGCCTCGCTCTTGGACGCACACGCTGGCGAGAGCGACAGCGCGGCGAGCGCCGCGAGCAGCGGACCGCGCGGGAGCGCCGGCGGGCGGGGGCTGGGCACGATTCGTTGCACGTCCATTGGTTCCTCAGAACGCAGGTTTGCTCAGCACCAGCTGGAAGCTCACCGTGGAGGTGTCGCTGCCCGCGCTCCGCGGGAAGCTCAGCGCGCGCAGCACGTCGACCACGCAGTCGCGCAGGCGGGCGTCGTCGGGTTGGCTCCGCACCGCCTCGGCCCGCGTGACCGACCCACCGCCGGAGAGCGTGAGCCGCAGCTCCACCTTCGCGTCGCCGGAAGCGCATGGACGGAAGCGCCCGAGGTTCGCGTCGACCACGCCCGCGAGCGCGTCGCGCGAGATGCGCTCGCCGGTGGCCTCGGCGACGGCGGCGAGCGGCCTCGCGTCGTCCTTTTCGTCCGAGAGACTGCGGCTGGTCGCGTCGGCGGGACGCTTCCGCGACGGCTTGGGAGGCGGCGGCGGCGGCGGCGTGACCGCCATCGGTGTCTCCGCCGCCGGCTCGGAGCGGCCCTGCTTGCCCGTGCCGACCGAGTCCCCGGATCCGCCGCCTTCTGCGGTGGGCGCGGTCACAGGCTCGGGCGCCCCTCCGGGATCGGGGGCGCCTCCGGGATCGGGCACGGAGCCCGGCGCCATCGCAGCGGCGGGCGCCGCGGCGCTCTCGGGCGCGCTGCTCGGGGCTGCGCCCCCACAGGCGGTGAGCGCGAACGATGCTGCGAGCACAAGGCACGACGACGCGAAACGCATGCCCCATGTCTACCGGAGTGCCGGCCGGCGTGAACGCGCAAAGAGGCCCGCGAGCACGCGCTCTTCCGCCGGTCAGTAGCGGAAGAGCTCGACGCCCTCGTCGCCCTCGACGGTGAGCACGCGCTCGAGGCCGCGCGCGTCGCTCAAGCGGAGCTCGAAGCGCTCGGTGCCCGGGCGCTCGAGCAAGTCGAAGCTCAGCGCGTAGACGCGGCCCCGCCTCCAGCGCGACGCATGCGGAAACGGCGGAGGCGCCACCTCTCGCGGCTTCGGGTCCGGCGGCGTGATCGACAGCGGCGCGCGCTCGACGACGAAGGAGCGCACGCGAGGCAGCACGCCCCGCCCGAGCGGGCCCGCGGCGCGCAGGTAGACGCGCGCCCTCGCGGCGGAGCCGGGCACGAGCTCGTAGCCCAGGAGCTCCGTGCCGTCTTCGAAGCGCCGCTCGAGCGGCTCGAGGCCCGCGCGCAACGCCGCCAGGTGGCGCTCGGCGCGCCTGAGCTCGCCCGAGGCGAGCGCCACGGCGTGGGCGACGCGTAGCTCTTCGAGCGAGACCGGCTCGCTCGCCGGAGGCTCGGCGGCGAGGCCCAGCTCGCCCGCGAGCGCCCAGGCGAAGAACGGATCGGCGACGACGGCGCGCGAGGGCTCGTGCGCCGAGACGAACATCCACTCGAAGAGCGAGGGCTCTCGCTCGGTGAAGCCCCGCACCTCGAGCCGGCGCGGCGAGGCGCCGTGCACCGCGAGGGCCATTGGGCCGACGACACGTAGCGGGGCGCGCCGCGCGAGCTCCGCGAGCTCGGCCGTCGACGTGAAGCGCAGATCGACGATGGTGGCGTCGAGCTCGGGCGAGAGCGCGACTGCGCCCACCTTCACGGTGCGCCCGCCGAGCGCCCAGACCTGCGCCCAGGTCGGCGCGGTGCTCGGGTGCAGGCCGACGCGCGCCTCTCGCGGAAGCTGCTCGGCGAAGTGGCGCAGCGCCGCGGTGCGATCGCCGTCGTCGAGCACGAACCCCCCCTTCTCGTCGAAGCGCCCCCCCGTGCGGCGCGCCCAGCCGAGCGCGAGACAGGCGTCGCGCAGGACCGGCACGAGCAGGAGCGCGACCAGCGCCAAGCCGAGGCGCGACCGCGCCTCGCTCGAGACGCGGCGCGCGGCGAGCGCCTCGAGCGGCCCCCTCGAGCTCGCCGCGAGCCCGCCGAAAGCGAGCGCCGCGTAGGCAGCGAAATGGTGCGGCCAGAAGACGTGCACGTCGGCCCCCTGCCGGAAGACGAGGTACTGGAAGCTCGCCGCGGCGAGCACCGTGAGCGGCACGAGCTCGTCGAGGCGTCGCAGCAGCACCGCGCGCAGCGCGAAGACGAGCACCATCACCTTGCCCACCGCGATGACGAGCGGCGTGAACGAGAGCTCGATCCAGAGCCTACGCGAGGCGAGCACCTCACCGAGCGGCGCGCTCGCGCCCGCCGAGCGATGCTCACCGGCGGCGAGCAGATCCTCGAGCCGCCCGTAGGCGTGGAAGAGCCACAGGTAGCCTCCGCCCACGGCGAGCGCGATCCCCGCGAGGCAGGCGAAGCGCGCGGCGCCTCGCCCCCGCGTTCCGACGAGGCCCGCGAGCTCGAGCAGCAACACGGCGCCGACGAGCACGAAGGCGGGCCAGTCCGAGTTCAACGCCAGGAACGCGCCGGCGCAAGCGAGCGCGAGGTGCTTCGACTGGCCGCTCTGTCGATGCCTGAGCCAAGCCCAGAGAAAGAGCGTGCCCCATGCGATGAGCGGCACCTCGAGCGCGTTGAACTGCGCGAAGGAGAGCGCGATCGGCAGGCAGACGAAGGCGAGCGCGCACGCCGCGCCGGCGAGCGGCCCCCAGAGCGCGCGCCCGAGCGCCGCGAGCAAGGCGGGCGTCGCGGCGCTGAGCAGCATCGCGGCAAGCCTGCACACCACGTCGTGGCGACCGACGAGGGCGCGCAGCGCGGCCGTCGACCAGAAGATCCCCCAGGGGTGATGGCAGTAGTAGTCCGCGGGCGTCGGCGCGACCTCGGTGTAGAGCCAGACGGGCGCGCCGATGCGCCACCGCAGCATGTTGTCGGCGATGATGCCCATGCTCGCGCTCGAGGCGTAGTGGCCCGCGAGCACGGGGCCGAAGGCCTCCCAGAGCACGACGACGAGCATCCACACGGTCGCGGCGATCACCACCCGGCGAGCGAAGCGCTGCTGCTCGGGCGTCGCCGAGGGTTGCCCGTCGTCGCCTGGGGGCGACGGCGCGGCGAGCTGCGCGATGCGCGCGCCGAGCGACGCGGGGCGCGTCGTCGGGCTCGAGGCGGGCTCGTCTCGGGCTACGCTCACGCGTCGAACGGTAGCGGACACGAGAGCCGCGTTGGTACCTTGCGGCCGCTTGCGTAGAACGCCGCTCGAGCTCGCCCTCGCCGCCGTGGCCACGATCATCGGCCTCGTGGTGGTGCTGCGCCCGCTCTTCGCCGTGCGCTATCCGGCGATCACCGACCTGCCCTTCCACGGGGCCTACGTCTCGGCCTTCAGGCACTGGTTCGACCCGAGCTACCACTTCCAGGATCAGTTCACCGCGCACCCGGTCGCGGTGCCCTACCTCACGCTCTACGCGCTCGGCGCGCTCTTCATGCTCGTCTTGCCCGCCGTGCCGGCGACCAAGCTCGCCGCCGCCGTGGTGCTCGGCTTCGTGCCCCTGGGTGTCGCGGTGCTCGCCTGGGGCATGAAGAAGTCGCCGCTGCTCGGCCTGGGTGCGCTGCCGCTCGTGTGGTGCGAGCTCACGCACTGGGGCTTCGTCAACTTCGTCGGCGCGCTCGGCCTCTTCGCCGCCTGCCTCGGCTTCACGATGCGCCTCGTCGACGCGCCCTCGCGCGGGCGGGCGGCGGCGCTCGGCACCTCGCTCGTGCTCGTGCTCGTCACGCACCCCTTCCGCTTCCCCTTCGCCGTGCTCGCGGTCGTGCTCACCGCGCTGTTGCTCACGCGGGAGCTCCACCGCCTGAAGCCGCTCCTGCTCCCGCTCTCCCTGGCGCTCTCGTGCTTCGCCGCCTTCTACCTGAGCCGCCCGTCCGAGATGGGCGACGGCGCCGTCCTCGCCTTCGACACGGCGCGCCTCGCCGAGGTCCCCGAGCACCTGATCGGCGCCTTCGACGACCCACGCGAGCGCGTCGCCGCGGAGCGACACCTCGAGGTGCTCGGCCTGCTCGCGCTCATCGGCGGTCTCTTCGCGCTCTGGGATCGGCCCACCGCCGAGGAGCGCGCGCGAGAGGCGCCACCGCCGTCGCGCCGCTACCTCGTCGCAACGCACCTCGCCGTCGCGCTCTCCATCGCGGGCTTCATGCTCGGCTACCTCAGCCTGCCGATGGACATCGGCGCGTGGTGGTACGTCTATCCACGTGAGGTCTCGGCGGCGGCGGTGCTCGTGCCCGCGCTCCTGCCCGATCTGCCCCGCCCGCTCTGGTTGCGCGCGCTGCTCGTCGGCGCGCTCGGCCTCTCGAGCCTCGGCGTCTCCGAGCTCGTCACGGATCACTACCGCCGCTTCGACGCCACGACCGCCGACTTCGACGCGGTGACGGCCGAGCTGCCGCAGGCACCCAGGCTCGCGTACCTGGTCTTCGATCACACCGGCTCGACGCGCACGCAGACGCCGTACATCCACCTGCCGGCCTGGGTGCAGGCCGAGCGCGGTGGCTGGCTCAGCTTCCACTTCGCCGTGTGGGGCACCTCGCCCTTGCGCTACCGCGACCCTGCCGAGCCGGGCGCCGTCGTGCCGCCACAGGTACCGAGCCGCTTCGAGTGGACTCCGGAGCGCTTCGACATGCAGCGCCAAGGCGCCTTCTTCGACTGGTTCCTCGTGCGCTCGAGCTTCGATCCGGCGCGCATGTTCCGCTCGGATCCGAGCGTCGAGCGCAAGGCCCAGCAGGGCAAGTGGTGGCTCTACGGCCGCAAGCAGGCCCGAGCTGAAGGCGCCGCCCCTCCCTCGGCCCCCTGAGCGGCTGCCACGAAACCGCCACGAAGCCTCCTCGACCTCTCCCACGAGGCGCCGCGCCCGCGACAGAGCCCGAGCGTAGTCATCGGGTATGCACTCCTTCGCAAGAGCCTTCGCCGTCGTCGTGATCTTCGTCGGCACCACGGTCGCGTGGCTGACCCTGGGCGCGCTGACGAACCACCGCCAAGACCAACAGGAGCACGAGCTGCGCAGTCGCGTGAGCGAGCTCTGGGGCAGACCGCACGTGCAGCGTGCGCCCAACCTGCTCTTCGAAGCTGCCGCCGCCGCCGAAGCGCCGGTGCCCGGCGCCCCGCCCGGCACGGTGCCGACGCGGCCCGCGCCCTCCTACGCCGGCACCCAGGGCCGAAGCTCGGTCGATTTCGACGAGCCGGCGCAGCCCGAAGGCGCGCAGGCCGCCGCGGGCCTGCGCATCGACGCGACGCGCATCGCCGTCGAGCTCGACCTCGACCAGCGCCTCAAGGGCATGACCTGGTACGCGCTCTACGACGTCGGCTTCGACGGCTCGTGGCGCTACCGCCACCGCAGCGCCGAGGCGGGCACGCTCGTCGTCGCCTTCGCTTTCCCCGACCCGAACGGCGTCTACGACGGCTTCCGCTTCGAGGTCGACGGCCAGCCGGTCGACGCCGAGCCGAGCGGCGGCGGCGCCGTCGCACGCGTCCCCGTGGAGCCCGACCAAGAGCTCGTCATCCGCGCGGCCTACAAGAGCCGCGGGCTCGACGAGTGGCGCTACGCACCGAGCGCAGGCGCGGGCAGCCTCTCCGATTTCGAGCTCGTCATGCGCACCGACTTCGACGCGATCGACTTCCCGACGATGACGCTCTCTCCCTCGTCGCGCAGCGCGACCAGCGAGGGCACCGAGCTCGTGTGGCGCTTCGAGCAGGTCGTCACCGGATACGGCATCGGCATGGTCATGCCGAAGCGGCTGCAGCCGGGCGAGCTCGCCTCGAGCCTCTCGTTCAGCGCGCCCATCTCGCTCCTGTTCTTCTTCCTCGTCGTCGCCGTGCTCGCGCGCATCCGCGGCCTCGACGTGCACCCCATCAACTACTTCTTCGTCGCTGCCTCGTTCTTCGCCTTCCACCTGCTCTTCGCCTATTCGGTGGACCACCTGCCGATCTGGCTGGCCTTCGGCCTCTCGAGCTTCGTGAGCGTCGGCATGGTCGTCGCCTACCTGCGCCTCGTCGTGTCGCGCCGCTTCGCCTTCGTCGAGGCCGGCCTCGCGCAGCTCGTCTACCTCGTCGGATTCTCACTCGCGCACTTCGTGCAGGGCTTCACGGGCCTCACGGTCACGCTGCTCTCGATCGCGACGCTGTTCCTCTTGATGCTGCTCACCGGCCGCATCCGATGGTCGGAGGTCCTCGATCAGCGCCTCGGCGCGAACGCGCGCTCGCCGCAGCCGCCCGCGCACGCGCCCTACCCGATGCCGGACTACGCCGCGCAGGCCCAGCCGGGCACGATCAGCTGAGCCACTCCGCGCCCGACGGTGCAGCGGGTCCGGGCGCTCTCGCCCGGGCCCGCGGCGGCATCGTCGCCCTCGCCCACTTCAATCGGCAGGGATGAGCCGATCGTTGCTGGTATCGATCGTGTACCGCTTCACCAGCAGCTCTCCGGAGGCGATGCGCTCGGCGATGAGCGGCCGCTCGAGCAGCTCCTTGAAGCGCTCCTCGCGTTTGTGCACGGCCTGCGACAGCGCCGGGAAGTGCTCGGCGTCGTGCGAATGCGCGACCGCCTCCATCGCGCACCCGGTGTGCGTGGTGAAGAGCACCACCTTCACGCGGTGCTCCTTCACGCCGAGCTCGATGGCCTCGATCGCCTCCTCGGAGAGCACCGAGCCCGGGATGCGTACGACGTCGTACTGGTCGCGTGTGTCGCCCATCACGACGCGCGCGTCGAGGCGAGGATCGATGCACATCACCACGAGCACCTCGGGCTTGCGCTTCACCACCGGCAGCGCGCCTCGCACGAAGGAGGCCTTCTCGTTGGCGTCGAGCACACCCGCGAGCACCTCCTGGGGAGTGTCGCCATCGCCTGAGCGGAAGCCGCTCACCAGCTCCTGCATGCCGTGCCCTACCGCGATGAAGCCACCCCCGCCCACGAAGAGCAGGGGGCGCCAGAAGGCCGCCGCGAGCAGCGCGAGCGCGAGCGCGGAGAGCCAGAAGGCGCGCCTGCCTCGGGACTTGGAGGGGAGAGATTCGGATGGCTTCCGGGCTGCGTCGTCGGGCATGGTTCAACCGCCCTGGCCGGGCGAGGCGCCTGGCTTCGAGGCCTCGCCGATGCGCCATTTGCCTTCGGCCCGGAGCCCGAGCCTCTGGTTCACGAAGCGCATCGCCACGAGCCCCAATACGAAGGAGAGGAGCGTGAGCAAGACGCCCCAGCTCGTCGTGCAGGCAGCGACCTGCGCGAGGCGCTCCTCCTCCGTGGCGCCCGGCGCGAGCTTCGCGAAGAAGGCGCCCGCCACCGCGTCGCGCGTGCCGAAGCCCTGCGGTGTGATCGGCAGGGTCGAGACCACGAGCAGGATCGGCAGCTCGACGAGCGCGTCGAGAGCGGGCACACGCACACCGAAGAAGGCGAGCGCGACCCAGTGCCCGAGCACGAGCCAGGCGAAATGCGGGAAGCGCGCGGCGAGCGCGACGGCGTGGCCCGAGAGCCCGGCCTCGAAGAGCGGCGCGAGCAGGCTCGAGCGCGCGAAGAGCTTCGGGCGCGAGGCGATGAGCCCGAGGTACGCGAGGCCGGCGAGCACGATGCCGACGGAGTAGCCGAACCGCTGGCCCGCGAGGGGCAAGGCGATGGCCACGCAGCCGAGCAGACAGCCGAACCAGCCGGCGTAGGAGAGCAGCGTCGCGCCCGCCATGCGAGGGATGGGCACGCCGCCGAGGCGCGAGAGCACGTAGGTGAGGAAGCCCTGCGAGACGTGGTAGTTCAGCAGGCCGGGCAGGTACGAGGCGCTGCGGTAGAGCACCAGATCCCACAGGCCCACGCCGCGCGCGATCGAGCGGTAGGCGATGTAGCTGCCGAAGCCGTCCCACACGAGCAGCGCCGCGAGCCACAGCGTGGTGAAGGCGACGAAGCCCACGTGGTCCACGCGCGCGAGCGCCTCGGCGAAGGAGCCGAAGTCGATGCGCAGCAGCACGAAGCCGAGCAGGCCGAGCGCGAGCACGATCGGCAGCACGCGCCTCGTGAGCGAGCCTGGGCGCCGCGGAGCCCAGGGGGACTCGGCTTCGTCGGCCAGGCTCACCGCTTCGGCGGAGGCCCCGGCCTGGGCGCGTGGTTCGCTCATCGTCGAGCGCGCTCCTAGCCGAAACGAGCGGAGGCGCCTACTCCACCGCGCGTGTCGTGCGCTCGCGGCTCGGCACGCCGCGGCCGAGCGAGAGCACCCGCTCGGCCACGCGTACGACCGTACCGGTGAGCCGGCCGCGCAGCGAAGGGCTCCAGGCGACGAGGTCGGACAGCTCTCGCACGTCGGTGGTGAAGCGCTCCTTGTACGTGGCGCCGCCGCTCAAGAGGTCGTACTCGCGGTCACCGCGGGCGATGCAGCGCTGGATCGCCAGCGCGTGCGCGGCCGTACCGAGCGAGAGGCGATGCGGGACCCCCTCGACGACGCGGCCCCCCAGATAGGCCTGGGTGCGCCCGCCGACGACGAGGTTGTAGAAGGCCGCCACGGGGCGCTCCCCCACGCGCAGCCAGATGAGCTCGCCGAGCCCCTGCTCGACGAGCTCGGGGAGCACCCGCTCGTGAAAGCGGCTGAAGCGCGGGCTCGCGAAGACCCCTCCCGGGTGCTCCTTCTCCCAGCGCGCGCCGTGCAGCGCTCTCAAGATGGCGAGTGCATCCAGCGCGGAGCGCCTGTCACTCGCGGCGCAGAGCTCGACCGGCGCGCCGGCCGCCCAGGCATCGAGCTCCTTGAGCGAGAGCCGCAGCTGGTGTCGCTGGTTCTTGGAGCGGCCCGCGAGGTAGGCCTCCCAGGTGTCGGGCAGCTTCGCGTACGCCGAGCTCCAGCGCACGGGCCGCGCCACCTCGAAGCCGCGCTCGCGCAGCGCCTCGGCCAAGGCGACGAGCACAGGGTCGTCGTGTGCACCGCGCGCGATCAGGAGCTGCTCGAAGGGCCCGACGCGGCCCTCGTGGAGCGCGTCCGCGAGCGCACGCGCCACGCTCTGCTCCGCACCGGCCTCTGCGAGCAGGCCCAGGTACTCGGAGAAGATCTCGTGCTCGCGAGGCTCGCCGCTCATCCAGACCTCGAGGCGCCGGATCGGCACGACCCGGCGCCTCAGCACCCGCCGCGAGCACAGCAGCGCGAGCCCGACCAGGCGCCCCTCCGGCTCCTCGAAGGCCAGCGCGTGCATCGCGCGCCCCTCGTCGCCGCCGAATTCGCGCCACCATTCGAGGGCCCAGACCGGCGATTGCACGACCTGCGGGCAGGCCACGCGGGCGAAGAGCTCGCGCCAGGCGGGCACGATGGCGAGCAGCTCGCGCTCGTCGTTCAACGGACGGACCTTCATCGCGGAGCGCTTCCCAGTGGCGGTCGGCAGCATACGCGACGAGGGGCCACCGAGCGAGGTGCACCGCTGCCCGTGGCCGAATGCATCGCTCGGTCCTTCTCGCCTCGGCGCAGGCGAGGCCGTCGAGCCGCGACGCGCAGACGGAACCTTGCACGAGCACCCTTGCGATGACCGACGAGCTCGTGCAGTCTGCGATCTAGACCGAGCGGTCTACGCGACACGGGGGCGAGGCGATGGCGGCCGACACGAAACAGCGTCTGCTCGAGCAGGGCATGGCCATGCTCTTGCGACACGGCTACCACGACCTCGGCATCTCGGCGGTGCTCGACGCGACGGGCATCCCGAAGGGTTCGTTCTACCACCACTTCACGAGCAAGGAGGACTTCGGCCTGCAGGTCATCGACCTCTACATGAGCGAAGTCCACGCCGGCCTCGACGCCTGCCTCGGCGACGAGAGCCGCGCGCCCCTGTCGCGCGTACGCCACTTCTTCGAGCTCACCGAGGAGAAGTACCGCGGCGAGGGCTACCTCGGGTGTCTGCTCGGCGGGCTCGGGCAGGAGCTCTCCGGCGTGAGTGAGGCCTTCCGGCGCAAGGTGGAGTGGTGCTTCTCCGAGATCGCGCGGCGGATCGCCCATTGCCTCGATCTCGCGGTGGCGCGCCGCGAGCTACCACCTGGCACCGACACCCGCGCCATGGCCGATCTGCTCGTCAATTGCTGGGAGGGCGCGGCGCTTCGCACCAGGCTCCGCCGCGATTCGGCACCGCTGAAGCAGATGCTCGACTTCTACTTCCGCTCGACCTCGACCTGAACGACGCGCGGAGCGCGACGCGCCACCCTGCCCTGCGCATGGGCCTCAGGCTTGCTTTGCTTCGGTCTCGATTAGACCGATCGGTCTATTCATTCACCCACGCCAAGAAGGAACCGTTCACCATGGAAGCTCAATCCCTCTACCTCCGCCTCGGCTCGACGCCCGGCATCCGCGCGCTGGTCGACGACATCGTCGCCGCCCACATGGAGAACCCGACGATCCGCGCGAGGTTCCGCCCCTACCTCGACACCCCGGAGAAGCTCGCGGTCACCAAGCAGCACCTCTGCACCTTCCTCGAGGCGGGCAGCGGCGGCCCGGCAGGCTATGGCGGTCGCTCGATGCCCGACGCCCACCGGGGAATGAACATCAGCGAGGCCGAATACATGGCCGCGATCGACGACATCCTCGGCGTGCTCGGCAAACACGGCATCGACCCCGCGACGCAGAAGGACGTGCTCGCGATCGCCTACTCGCTCAAGGGCGAGATCATGCACGTGTGAGCACCCCGGGCCGAGGGGGGCGACGCGCTCGCCCCCCTGCTACCCCCGCAACCTCTTCGCATAGGCCTCCGCCTCGCGGCGCACGCCCTCGAGCGTATGCACGGTCGGCTGCCAGCCGAGCAGGCGCTGGGCCTTGGAGGCGTCGTAGATCACGTGGCGCGAGAGTATGCGCGCGACGAAGGGCGAGAGAGGCGGCGTGGCGTCGGGCCGGGCGAGCGCGAAGGCGCGCTCGACCAGGTGCCCCAAGCCGAGCGCGACCGGGTACGGCAGGGAGAGCCGGGGCCTGGGCGCCCCCACCGCGCGCGCGATCGTCTCTGCCACCTCGCGAACCGACGGCGGCCGTCGGTCCACCTCGTCCATGAGGTTGAAGGCCTCGCCGGCGACGCCCGGGCGCTCGGCGGCGAGCAAGAGGGCGTCGACGAGGTGATCGACCCACACCATGTTGAGCGGCGCGCTGCCGCCGTCGATCAGGAGGAAGCGGCGGCCGAACAGCGCGTCGACGGCGCGAGGCATGAAGTTGCGATCGTAGGGCCCGTAGATGATCGGCGGGCGGATGGCCACGACCTCGAGCCCGAGCGCGCGGCCTCGCTCGAAGGCGAGCTGCTCGGCGGCGAGCTTGGTGTCGTCGTAGGGCTGGCCGCTCTCGAAGACGGGCCAGGTCTCGTCGACCCTGCCTCGGTCGGGGCGCCCGTAGACGGCCGTGCTCGAGAGCTGCACGAAGCGCCGCACGTCGGCGCGCGCCGCACCCTCGAGTGCGTTCTTGGTGCCGCCGACGTTGATGCGCTCGAAGGTCGCGCGGTCGCCCTTGTCGCCGACGTGCGCCGCGAGGTGCAGGACCGCGCTGGCCCCCTCCGCGAGCGTCGCGAGCGCGCCCGGGCTCTCGAGATCGCCCTCCACGAGCACGACCCCTCGGGCCTCGAGCGCGCGTGCGTCGGCGCGGCTCCGATCGCGGACGAGCGCGCGCAGCGCGTGCCCACGCTCGAGCGCAACCTCGGCGAGGCGCATGCCCACGCCGCTCGTGATCCCGGTCACTGCGAGCATCGCGAGCTCCTCACGGCAAGACGATCGGTGTCGGCGCGTTGCGCGGCTGGGTGTCGCCCGTCCCGAGCTGGCCGAAGGCGTTGCCGCCCCAGCAGCGCACGTCGGTCGGACCGAGATAAGCGCAGGTGTGCTGCGTTCCGGCCCCGATCGCGACGACGCCATCGAGGCCGGGGACCACGGTGGGGCTCGGCACGTTCGGGGCGACGACCCCGACGCCGAGCTTGCCGCCGAAGTTGTCACCCCAACAATAGACCCTGCCCTCGCCGAGGGCGCAGGTGTGGGCGAAGCCGGGGCGCACGTCGCTGGGGATCACGCCCTGGCCGAGCGAGGTGGGCTGCGGCAGCTCGGCGGGCGACACGGTGCCGAGGCCGAGCTGGCCGCTCGCGTTGCTGCCCCAACAGTAGAGCTCGGCCGTCGAGAAGCCGCAGCTGTGCCGACCCATGCCGGAGCGCACGGCCTCGAGCCCTGCGTTCGCGAGGCCCGGTACGTTCTGCGGCGTGAGGATCGTCGACTGCCCCATGCCCGGGATGCCGCACTCGCGGCTGGCGTTGGCGCCCCAGCAACGCACGAGGCCGTTCGCTGCGGGCGCGCAGCTGTGGAATCCACCCGCGGCGATGCCCCCGGAGCCGAGCGCCTCGTCCACGACGACGGGCACGACCCGGTCGGTCTGCGTTCCGTCGCCGACCTGACCGCTCGCGTTGTTGCCCCAGCAGTAGACGGTCTCGCCCTGGCGCGCGCAGCTGTGCTGCTCGCCGAGCGCGAGATCGTCGACACCGGCGAGCCCGACCTCGACGGGAGAGAGGATCTCGTCGCTCGCGCTGAGCCCGATGCCGACCTGACCTCTGTTGTGGTGGCCCCAGCAGTAGAGGCGCTCGCCCTCGGCGAGCACCGCGCAGGTGTGGAAGGCGCCAGCCGCGAGGTCCTTGGCGGGTCCGTCGAGCGGGACCTCGACGGGGCTCAGACGGTCGACTTCGTCGCCGAGCCCGAGCTGTCCTCGGTTGTTGCCTCCCCAGCAGTAGACCTTGCCCTCGAAGGTGCGCAGACAGCTGTGACCGGCGCCGAGCGCGAGCTGCTCCACGCCACCCACACCGCCGGAGCCACCTCCGCCGCTCGGCTCGCCGCCGAAGCCTCCTCCGCCGACGAGCTCTCCGCCGAAGCCGCCGCCGCCGGTCGGCGTGCTGGCGCCGGAACCTCCTTCGCCGGCGGAGCCGCCCTCGCCGGTGGAGCCGCCGGTGCCTGCGCCGTGGAGCTCGAGCTCGCTGCGCGCCCCGCAGGCTCCCACGACGGTGGCGAGCAGGCTCGCCCCGAGCAGCGCGCCCCAGGTCTGGTTCCCCTGCATCGAGTCGTTCTACCACGCGGCGGCGGCGGCGCGGGCGGGCCGAGGTGCGCGCCGGCGCAACGCCTGCCCCGGCTCGAGCCCGCGGATGGTAGAAGGAGGAGTCCGAGGCCGCGCCCCGCGCCCGAGGCCCGAGTGACCGCGGCCCCCGGCGGGTCGCCCCAGGAATCCGATGCTCCTCGCGATCGACGTAGGCAATACGAACATCAGCTTCGGCGTGCTCGAGGGAGGCTCCCTCGTGCACCACATGCGCACCGAGAGCGCGCGCCAGCGCACCGCCGACGAGTACGCGATCGCCGTCCGCCAGATGATGTCCCTCTACGGCGTGTCGCACGAGGGCATCGACGCGGCCATCATCGCGAGCGTCGTGCCCACGCTCACCGACACCATGGTCGGCTTCGTGAAGCGCGCCTTCGGCCTCACACCGGTCGTCGTCGGCCCCGGCATCAAGACCGGCATGCCGATCCTGTACGAAGACCCGCGTGAGGTGGGCGCCGACCGCATCGTCAACGCCGTCGCGGGGCACACCTGGGCCGGCGGGGCCTGCATCGTGGTCGACTTCGGCACCGCGACGACCTTCGACTGCGTGAGCAAGAAGGGCGAGTACCTCGGCGGCGTGATCGTGCCCGGGGTGCAGATCAGCGCCGAGGCGCTCTTCTCGCGCGCCGCGCGCCTGCACCGCGTCGAGCTCGCCGTGCCGCCCCGTGCGATCGGCAAGAACCCCACGCAGTCGATGCAGTCGGGCATCGTCTACGGCTACGCGAGCCTGGTCGACGGCCTCTGCGATCGCCTCAAGGTCGAGCTCGGTGGCGAGGTGCGCGTCGTCGCGACCGGCGGTCTCGCAGGCCTCATCGGCAAGGAGACGCGCAGCATCGAGCACGTCGACCACGACCTCACCCTCACCGGCCTCTGGCTGATCCACGAGCGCAATGCCTCCTGAGCAGCCCGTGCCTCCTGCGGAGCTCCGCGCTCGTACGGCGGCCCCCCGCGCGTGGCCGAGGCTCGCGCTCGCCGTCGCGCTCGCCGTGGCCCCCGTCCACGTGGCGAGCGTCGCCTCCGCGCAGACGCTCAGCGCGGCGGAGCTCGAGCACCTGCGCAAGCGCTTCTTCGAGGCGATCGAGCTCGAGGAGCGAGGCGCCTGGGCCGAGGCGCGCGAGATCTTCCGCGAGATCGCCCCGAAGCGCACGAGCCCGCAGGTGCGCTATCACATCGCGCTCTGCGACGAGAACCTCGGCAAGCTCGCCGACGCCCTGCGAGGCTACGAAGACGCGCTCGAGATGGCGAAGGCCGAGCAGAGCGACGCGGCCGCGCCGGTGATCGAGAACGCAGAGAAGCGCCTCGGGCCGCTGCGCCCGAGGGTGCCGAAGCTGCGCATCGTGCGGGGCAACGACGACCGGCGCGCCGTGCGCATCGACGGCACCATGTACCTGCCGCATCAGCTCGGCGAGCCCTTGCTGCTCGACCCGGGTGAGCACCGCGTCGAGGTGGCCGCGAGCGGAGGCTTCGAGCTCGTGCGCGTGGTGAAGCTCGCCGAAGGCGACGACGAGGAGCTCGAGCTCGACACCAGCTCGAAGCCCGCACCGGAGGCTTCGACGGTGCGATCGAAGCCCGTCGCTCCACCACCCGCGGTGGAGCCACCGAGCGGCTCACGCGCGCCGGCGGTCGTCGTGGGTACGATCGGCGTGCTCGGTCTCGCCGGATCGGGGGTGCTCTACGGGCTCTCGCAGGTGGCGGCCGCGGAGGTGAAGGACGGCTGCCCCGGGTGGGAGACCGGCGTTTGCCCGACGGCGCTCCAGGCGCGCGCCGAGGAGGGTGCCACCTTGCACACGACGTCGATCATCGTCGGCGCGGCGAGCGCCGCGACGATCGTGACGGCGGTCGTGCTCTGGGTGGTGCTCGAGCCGGAGGATCCCGCGCCGCCTCGGGCCGTCACGGTGCTGCCCTGGGCGATCACGAGCGGCGCGGAGCGCGCGCCGAGCGGCGCAGGCGCCATCGTCGAAGCGCGCTTCTGAGCGAGCCGGGCGAGCGCGCGATGACGACCCCGCCCGGAGACGCTCGAGGCTCGCGCGAGCTGCAGCCGCTATCGTCCTACGACGACGCGCCGATCGTGCACGTCGACGACGAGGCCGAGGCGCACAAACGCCTGCGCCCGACGAGCCAGCTCGTCATCGGCCCGCTGCTCGCGCTGGGCATCGTCGTCTTCGCCGAACTCGCGGGTAGGCTGGGCACGCGCTTCCCGAACCCCCCCGCGATCCTGATGACGATCTGCGTCTTCTCCGCCTTCGCGGGCGGCATGCGCGCGGGGCTCAGCTCGGCGGTGATCGCGGGCGCCTATCTCCTCGGGTTCTACGCCACGCCGAACTGGTCGTTCCACTACGAAGAGGAAGACCTGCTGCGTGTGCTCGTCCACCTCGTGACGATGCCCGCCGTGGTCGTGATGGCGGGCCTCTCGAAGCGCGCCGCCGATCGCTACGCCGCGGCGTCGATCCGTCAGGAGCGGGAGCACTCGGCGTCGCTGCTCGAGCTGCTCGCGGCGCGGCGCAAGGCCGAGGCCGAGCTGTCGCAGGCCAAGGAGGCGGCCGAGGCCGCCAACCGCGCCAAGGGGCACTTCCTCGCGAACGTCAGCCACGAGATCCGCACGCCGATGAACGGCATCCTCGGCATGACGAACCTCGCGCTCGACACCGAGCTCAGCCGCGAGCAGCGCGATCACCTCGAGACGGTGCGCAGCTCCGCCGAGGCCCTCCTGGTGCTGCTCGACGATCTGCTCGACTTCTCGAAGATCGAGGCGGGCAAGCTCGAGCTCGAGCAGCGCAGCTTCGACGTGGAGGCGATGCTCGGCAGCACGCTGCGCAGCTTCGCGCTGCGCGCGCAGCAGCGGGGGCTCGAGCTGGTCGGGTCCATCGACGACGGCGTGCCCGAGCGCGTCGCGGGCGACGAGCAGCGCGTGCGCCAGATCCTCGTGAACCTCGTCGGCAACGCGATCAAGTTCACCGAGCGCGGCAGCGTCACGGTGCGGGTGCAGCTCCGGCACGGGCCCGAGCCCTCGGAGCCGGGTGCGCCGGCGCGCGTGGAGCTCGGTTTCACGGTGACCGACACGGGCATCGGCATCCCCGAGGCGCAGCGCCGCGCGATCTTCGAGGCCTTCACGCAGGCCGACGGCTCGATGACGAGGCGCTTCGGCGGCACCGGCCTCGGGCTCACGATCAGCATGCGCCTCGCGGAGGCGATGGGCGGGACGCTCAGGGTCGACAGCGTGCCCGGGCAAGGTTCGAGCTTCGAGGCGCGCCTCGTGCTCGGCCTCGCGCCCGAGCCCGCCACCGAGCGCGCGAAGCTGCGCGCCGTGCTCGAGGGTCTCGAGGTCTTGCTCGTGGAGGATCACCCGGTCGCGCGCGTCGCGCTCGAGCGCGCGTTGTACGCGCTCGGCGCGCGGGTGCGCTCGGTGGACTCGAGCGCGAGCGCCCTCCGCGCGATCGAGGGCGCAGAGAGGCCGTCGATCGCGATCGTGGACACGACGCTGCCCGGCCCCGACGGCCGCGGCGACGGCCTCGATCTCGCGGTGCGGCTCGGCACGCGCGCGGGCATCCCGGTCCTGCCCCTGCTCGTCGCGCCGCGCACCTCCGACGACGCCGAGCGGTGTCGCGTCGCGGGTTTGCCCTGCTACGTCGTGAAGCCCGTGCAGACTCGGCGCCTCGTCGAGGCGATCGCCAGCCTGCGTGGCGCCGAGCTCGGGCTCGACGAGGTCGCGCCTGCCTCGGAGCGAGTGTCGAGCCTGCCGAACCGCAGGCTGCACCTGCTCGTCGCCGAAGACAGCGCGGTGAACCGAAAGCTCCTGCGCGCGATCCTCGAGAAGGGAGGCCACACGGTCGAGACGGCCGACGACGGCCAGGCCGCACTCGAGGCCTCGCTCGCGCGGAGCTTCGACGCGCTGCTCACCGACATCCAGATGCCGGTCATGGACGGGCTCGAGCTCGCATCGAGGCGCCGCGCGGCGGAGGCCGAGGCGGGCCTCGAGAGGCTACCGCTCATCGCCGTGACGGCACACGCCATGAAGGGCGACCGTGAGCGCTGCGTCGACGCGGGCTTCGACGGCTACGTCACCAAACCCATCCGCATTCCGGAGCTCTTGCGTGAGCTGTCGCGGGTCGTGGGCAGCGGCGAGGCGAGCACGCCGGAGCCGAACCGCGTGAGCGTTCCCTCGGTCCCGCCACCACCCGCCGGCGAACCCGGCCCACGGCTCGATCGCGAGGCGGCGATCACGCGCGCAGGCGGCGACGAGGAGCTCGCGCGTGAGCTCGCGACGATCTACCTGACCGAGTCGCCGCGCTGGATCGCGGACCTCGAGCGCGCGCTCTCGACCGGCGATCGCGAGGGCTTCGTGCGCGCCGCGCACACGCTGAAGGGGAGCGTCGACCACTGGGGCGCGAGGCGCGCGCGAGAGCTCGCCTTCGGCCTCGAGCGCGCCGGGCGCGAGGCGCTTCCAGCGGCTCGGCCGGCCGAGCTCGACGCGCTGATCGGCGAGCTCGAGGAGCTGCGCCGCGAGCTCGAGGACTTCGTCGGCTCGACCACGATGTAGGCGCCCGCCGAGCGTGGCAGGCCCCGCCGGAGCGGTTATGCTGCGGCTCCCGTGGCTGGCTACACCATCCTCGTCGTCGACGACTCGGCGCTCGACCGCAGGCTCGCTGGGGCCCTGCTGACGAAGGCCGGCTACGTCGTCGAGCACGCCGAGGATGGTCGCGCGGCGCTCGCGAGCGTGGCGGCGAAGGAGCCCGACGCCGTCGTCACCGATCTGCAGATGCCCTTCCTCGACGGGCTCGAGCTCGTCGCGCAGCTCAGGGTGACGAACCCCTCCCTGCCCGTCGTGCTGATGACGGCGCACGGCAGCGAGGCGGTCGCCGAGGCGGCGCTTCGCATCGGCGCCTCGAGCTACGTGCCGAAGCGCAAGCTCGCGAGCGATCTCGTCGAGACCGTGGGCGCGATCCTGGCGCTCTTGCACGGCGGGCGCAGGGAGAGCGGGCTCGATCCGCTCGAGGTGGGCGAGCTCGATTTCGAGCTCGGGCTCGAGCTCGAGTCGATGAGCGAGGTCATCGGCACGCTCGAGTCCAACCTGCTCAAGCTCGGCCTCTGCGACGAAGGCGGCGCCCTGCAGGTCGGGGTGGCGCTGCGCGAGGCGATCGTGAACGCCGTCGTGCACGGCAGCCTCGAGGTGAGCTCGAGCCTGCTCGACGAGGGCGACGGCTCCAGCTTCCACGCGCTCGTCGCGAAGCGCCGCAAGGAGCCGCCCTACAGCCGTCGCACGGTGCGCCTGCGCGCCAGCCACACGAAGGACGAGGTCGTCTACACGGTCACCGACGAGGGCCCGGGCTTCGACGCCAGCACGCTCGCCGACCCGACCGACGTCGCGAACCTCGATCGCACGCACGGCCGCGGGCTGATGCTCATCCGCACCTTCATGGACGAAGTGAGCTTCCGAGGGCGCGGCAACGAAATCCGCATGAGCAAGCGGCGCGCTCGCGAGAGCCAAGCCTGAGAGTCGAGGGGAACATGACCTGCATCGTGGGGCTCGTGCAGAAGGGGACCGTGTACATCGGCGGCGACAGCGCCTCGGTCTCGGGGTGGACCTCGCGCGTCACGAAGCTCCCCAAGGTGTTCCGGCGTGGGCCCTTCCTCATCGGCTACACGACGAGCTTCCGCATGGGGCAGCTGCTCGAGCACACGCTCGCGGTGCCCCCTCAGGGCGACGAGTCCGACGACATGCGCTTCATGGTGACGAGCTTCGTCGAGTCGGTGCGCGCGCTCCTGAAGGAGCGTGGCGTCGCGAAGGTGGAGGCGAACACCGAGAGCGGCGGGCAGTTCCTCGTCGGCTTCCGCGGGCGGCTCTACTCGGTGCAGAGCGACTTCCAGGTCAACGAGATGGCCGATGGCTTCGACGCCGTCGGCAGCGGCGCCGAGTACGCGCTCGGCGCCATGGCGGCGATGCCCAGGGTGGCGCCGATCACGCGCATCAAGCGCGCGCTCGCGATCAGCGCGCACTTCAACATGGGCGTCTCGCCGCCGTTCACGGTGAAGTCGCTGCGCTGAGCTGCTGCGCGGCTTCGCCCCGAGCTCGCGGGGGAGCGCGGCTCAGTTCGGCGGCGGAGGCGGCGGGCCGTCGTCGAAGCCGAACCAGAGCCCCTGGCAGCAAGAGGCCTCCACCGAGCAGTCCGGGAAGGCCTGGTTGCAGCTGCCGACGAAGCTGTCCCCGACGAAGCACTCGCAGCTCAGGTTGCCGTTCGGCAGGGTCGCGCAGCGGTTGCTCACCTGCAGGCCCTGGCACTCGGCCTCGCAGCCGCACTGGTTGGGCCCGACGAAACACGCGCCTTCGTCACAGCCCGGGCCCGTGCCGACGCAGGCCTGGTAGGCGAGATCGAAGTCGTCGCAGCCGCCTTCGTAGGAGCAGCTGGGCACCGAGACGGCGTCGGCGAGGCATCGCAGGAAGGCGTCGGCTTCGCTCTCGCAGCCGGGCACGAACACGCTGGCGCAGGCCTCGCCGCACTCTTCCGGGCCGAGGCAGACCGCGAGGCGATCGCAGAAGTACTCGCAGGTCGAGCTCGGGCCGCTGCTCGACGAGACCGAGCTCGTCACGGTCGTGGTCGTGCTCGGGACGACGCTCGAGCTCGAGCCAGGACCGGAGCCGCCGGCGCCACCGCTGCCACCGTCGTCGAAGGTGACGATGCCACCGCAGGCCGACGCGCTCGTGGCGAGGCCCACCCAGAGAGGGAGAAGAAGCGAAGCTCGATGCATGGAGCGACGATACACCCTCGCGGTGGAGCGCTCCACGCTTGCCGCTCGGGCACGACCGCGACGATGCTGCCACGCGTGACGAAGGCCTCGACCGCTCCATCGCCCGCCCGACCGGGTCCGCGATCGTCCGCGCGGGAGCTCCCTCCCGGGCGCGCGTCCTGGGCACGCCGCTCCGGCGTTGCGCCTTGGCTCGCGCTCGCGCTGCTCGCTTGCGCCTCCGCGCCGGCGCCGCCGCGCCCCGAGGCGTCTCCGGCTCCCGTCACGGCGCCCAGCTCGAGCGGCGCCCAGGTCGCGGTCGAGCTCGCCCCCGAGCCCGCCTCCGCGGAGCCCTCGCCGAGCCTCTCGCTCGACTCGCTCGTCGTCTGCTTCGACGACCCTCGCCTTCCCGGCCTGCGCGCGAAGCTCGACGCGGGCGCATGGCTCGAGGCTGCACGTTTGCTCGAGGCCGCGGCCGCGAACGAGGCCGAGCCGCGCGACGATCGCGCAGAGCGTTGGCACGCCGCCGCGCAGCTCCGCAGAAGGGGCGGCGATCCAGCGGGGGCGCAGCGCGGCTTCGAGCGCGCCCACGGCCTCGCGGCGGGGATCTCGCCGGTGTCGGGGCTCTTCGCCGCCGAGCTCGCGATCGAGCTCGGCCGCGCGGCGCAAGCGGTCACGCTGCTCGCGGGCATCGACGAGGCAGTCGTCGAGCGGCGCAGGCTCTCGCGCGCGTGGCTGCGCGCCGAGCTCGCGCGCGGCGAGCTCGACGCCGCGCGGCGACGCTGGGCTCCCCTCTTCACCGAGCCTCGCCGCGATCGCGCCTGGGGCGAGGACCTGCTGCTCGTGGCGCGCGCGCTGCTCAGGAGCCCGAAGGCAGAGCACGTCGAGGAGGCGCTCGAGCTGCTCGAGCTCGGGCGCTACGCCTCGCCGCTCGCCACGCAGGCAGAGCTCGCGAAGAAGCTCTCCCTCGAGGCGACTCGGCGCGTCGCGCACGCGACGCGCGGCGCGTTCGAGCGCCCCGACGCCGCGCGCAGGCTCGCGCGCGCCGAGCAGCTCGTCGGGGCCGGGCGCCTGCGGGAGGCGGCCACCGAGCTCGACGCGCTCGTGAAGCAGAAGCCGACGCTCGACGCGGCGGCCGCGTGCAGGCTCGGCGTCGCGCGGGCGCGAGCGCTCGGCGGCGTGAAGCGCCTCGGCGAAGCGGCCGACGTCGCCGCCCAGACCGTCGCGCTCTGCGC